>NZ_JAAHIH010000010.1 GCF_010671925.1 Moorena sp. SIOASIH
TTTTCTAGATGTAGTATCTGCATTAGGATTAGTCCCTCAGCAAGTGGATGGAATGTCTCAAAAACACTTAGTAGAGATGGACAGTTTTGGTGGAGAGTGTGCGGGTGAAGTAGTAGCTGTAGGGTCAGAAGTCACAGGCTTTCATGTAGGGGATTCAGTTATGGCTATGGCTCAAGGCAGCTTTAGTCAGTATGTAACTGTTGATGCTACCTATGTAGTTATTAAGCCAGAACATCTAGGCTTTGAAGAAGCAGCATCTATTCCAATTAATTTTTTAACAGCTTATTATGCTTTGCATTATGTGGCTAAGATTAAGGGTGGCGATCGCATTCTCATCCATGCTGGTGCCGGAGGTACGGGAATGGCAGCAGTTCAAATCGCACAGCGAGCAGGAGCTGAGGTTTTGGCTACAGCAAGTCCGCCCAAATGGGAAGCATTACGAAATATGGGTGTTAAACATATTATGAATTCCCGGACATTAGAATTTGCTGACCAGGTGATGGAAATAACTCAAGGTCAAGGAGTGGATATTGTACTTAACTCTCTGACTTCTGGGGAATTTATTAGTAAGAGTATGTCAGTGGTAACTCAGAGTGGTCGGTTTGTGGAAATCGCCAAGCGAGGAGTATGGGATTCAAGCAAAGTTGCAGCATTCAGACCGGATGTATCTTATTTTGTGGTGGATTTAGTCAAAGAGTCTCAACAGCAACCAGAATTAATCAATTCTATGTTGCAAGGGTTGAAAGAGGAATTTGGCGATGGTTTACTACAACCACCACCAGTGAAGGTATTTCCTATAGAGAAAGTCATCGATGCCTTCCGTTATATGCAGCAAGCCAAACATATAGGTAAGATTGTGGTGAGTCAAACACAACTTGCTGATGGTACGACTCAAAAGCCTTTAAGTTTCCGTTCGGACGCTAGCTACCTGATAACAGGAGGTATGGGAGGTTTGGGCTTACTGGTAGCTAGTTGGATGGTGTCAAAGGGGGCTAAACATTTGGTATTGTTGGGACGCCGTTCACCGGATGATGCTATTAGGAAAAAAATAACAGAGTTAGAAATGGCAGGAGCGGAAGTGGTAGTGGAAAAGGCCGATGTGTCTGATGGGAAATCGATGAGAGAGGTGTGGAAGAGAATTGAGGAGTTAAACAGACCCTTAGCAGGAGTGATTCATTCAGCAGGAATGTTATCAGATAGAGTGCTACAAAACCAGAGTTGGCCTGGTTTTGAGCAGGTGATGGCACCGAAAGTCCAAGGTGCTTGGCACTTGCATCAATTGACTCAAAATCAACCATTGGACTTTTTTGTGCTGTTTTCTTCAGCAGCATCTCTGTTGGGTTCGCCTGGTCAGGGAAATCATTCTGCAGCTAATGCTTTCCTTGATGGTTTAGCCCATTATCGTCGCGGGATGGGATTACCAGGATTGAGCATTCATTGGGGAGCCGTTTCTCAAGTAGGAGAGGCAGCCGAACGGGGTGCAGATGTGAGGGCAGGTAAGCAGGGGATGGGTGCAATATCTCCGGCTCAGGTATTGGAGTCTCTAGAGCTATTGATGAGTGGTTCGGATGTGGAAGTAGGGGTAGTGCCTATTGAGTGGTCAGGGTGGCAGGAGAGAGTGGCACAGTGGCCGTTTTTAGCAGATTGGCAGGAAACTATACTAGAGGTGGCAGAACCATCGAAGTCAGATTTTCTGTTAAAGTTAGAGGCCACACCACCCAGTGAGCGTCGTTTGTTGTTGTTGGCTCATGTGCGTCGTCAGGTGGCTCAAGTGTTGGGGATTAATCATCCTGAATCAATTGCCTTGGAAACAGGGTTTTTTGACTTGGGTATGGATTCTTTGACTTCTGTGGAGTTGAGGAATAAGTTGCAAAGTAGCTTGAAGTGTTCGATACCCTCTACTCTAGCTTTTGATTATCCAAAGCTTAATAAGCTAGTAGATTACTTAGCCCAACAATTAAACTTAATAGATGCTCAAGATGATACTGAGTTGCGATCGCCTAACCCATGTGAAGAAAAGTCATCCGAGTTATCAGATGCTAGTCCACTGACAGAAGTTGAATTAGAAGCATCATTTATTAAAGAAATTGAAGAATTAGAAAAATTAATTTAAATAGCGAGCGATAGTTTTTGTGAACTTGGGAAATATATCAAACCCCCACACTCTACTTGTAAACTTATTATATTAATACAACATGAATCGAAAACCAACTCAAGAAAAAAAACAAAACTTACCTTTAGAAAGAGCAATTAAAGCCCTCAAAGATGCACGCTCCAAACTAGAAAGGTACGAAAATCAGAGCAAGGAACCAATCGCCATAATTGGAATGGGTTGCCGTGTTCCAGGAGGCGCATCTACCCCTGAAGCCTTCTGGGAACTTTTACAAAACGGAGTAGATGGGATTACGGAAGTGCCACCAGACCGATGGCCTATTAATAAATATTACGACTCTGACCCTACCACTCCCGGTAAAATTTCTACTCGTTATGGAGGCTTTGTGGAGCGACTACAAGAGTTTGATGCCAATTTCTTTGGTATTTCTCCTAAAGAAACAATTCATCTAGACCCTCAACAGCGATTACTCCTAGAAGTGAGTTGGGAAGCCTTAGAGCGTTCAGGAATAAATCCTCAACAACTTACAGGAACCTCTACTGGTGTATTTGTTGGGATTTGTGGTAGTGACTATACTCAAAAGATATTAACTCAAGGCCTTGAACAAATTGATGCCTATCTAGGTACAGGAAATAGCCACAGTACAGCATCAGGGAGAATTTCTTACCTTCTGGGGCTCAAAGGACCTAGTTTAGCAGTAGACACAGCTTGTTCCTCTTCTCTAGTCAGTATCCATTTAGCCACTACCAGTTTAAGAAATACAGAGTGTGATTTAGCTCTAGCGGGAGGAGTAAATGCATTAATATCTCCAGAGTTTAGCATCAATTTTTCTAAGGCGGGAATGTTATCTCCTGATGGTCGATGCAAGACTTTTGATGCTACCGCAGATGGATTTGTCCGTAGTGAAGGATGTGGTATGGTCGTACTCAAACGTTTATCAGATGCTGTAGCCCATGGGGATAATATCCTGGCGGTGATTCGTGGAACTGCCATTAACCAAGATGGTGATACCAGTGGATTGACTGTACCTAATGGGCCGTCTCAGCAAGCAGTAATTCGCCAAGCCTTGGAAAATGGAGGAGTAGACCCAGCTAGTATCAGTTATATAGAAGCTCATGGCACAGGAACTTCCTTGGGAGACCCTATTGAAGTAGGAGCAATAGGAAGGGTATTTGGAAAAACTCACTCTCAAGAGCAACCGGTAATAATTGGTTCAGCCAAGACTAATATTGGTCACTTGGAGGGAGCAGCAGGAATTGCCGGTTTAATGAAAGTAGTATTGCAACTGCAAAATCAGAAAATAGCCCCATCACTGCATTTTAATCAGCCAAATCCTTATATTGATTGGGAGCAATTACCAGTACAAGTCACGATCAAGCTCACCTCTTGGCCAACAAATGGTAAAAGTCGCATAGCTGGGGTTAGTTCTTTTGGTTTTAGTGGCACCAATGCTCATATAGTTTTAGAAGAAGCTCCTGCAGAAGTCAGAAGTCAGAAGTCAGAAGTCGGAAGTGAGGATATTGTTGAACGTCCAGTTCATATATTTACTATGTCAGGGAAAACCGAAAAGGCTCTTGCTGATTTAGTCAATAGTTATCAAAGTTATTTAGAAGCAGAAAGTAATCAGAAGGATTTGGGGGATATTTGCTACACAGCTAACATCGGTAGAGCAGAATTTAACCATAGATTAGCTTTGATAACTTCTGAGCAACAAGAGTTAGTAGAACAACTCAAACAATACAAACAGGGAGAGAATGTTCCTGGCATATGTTCAGGACAAATAACAAGGCAAACTAGGAGGAAAATCGCCTTTCTATTTACAGGTCAAGGTTCTCAATATCGGCAAATGGGAAGGCAGTTATACCAGACTCAACCCACTTTTAAGAAAATTATCGACCAGTGTAGTGAGATTCTGGGAAAATATCTAGAAGTTTCTTTATTAGATGTACTTTATCCGGCTCAGGTTAAAGATGAAACTTCTACTTTGATAGACCAAACAGGTTATACCCAACCTGCTATATTTTCCCTAGGGTATGCCCTAGCTAAGTTATGGGAATCATGGGGAATTAAAGCCAATGTAGTCATGGGTCATAGTGTAGGAGAATATGTAGCAGCTTGTGTGGCAGGAGTATTTAGCCTAGAAGATGGTCTAAAATTAATAGCCATGCGGGGACAGTTGATGCAACAGTTACCCTCCGGTGGTCAGATGGTATCTGTAATGGCATCAGAATCTCAGGTAATAGAGGCTATAGAAGAGTATAGTTCCCCAGTGACAATAGCAGCGATTAATGGACCAGAAAGTATAGTAATTTCAGGGAACAGTGGAGCGATAACAACTATTTGTGATATATTAAAAAATATGGGAATTAAGACCAAACAATTACAGGTGTCCCATGCTTTCCATTCCCCATTGATGGAACCAATGTTAACAGAATTTGAAGCAGTAGCCAAACAAGTAACCTATAATCAACCCAAAATACCACTAATATCAAACGTCACTGGTGAAGAAGTAGGTGCGGAAATAACCACTGCTGAATATTGGGTGGGTCATGTGCGTCAACCAGTAAGATTTGCCCAGAGTATGAAAACTCTCTATGAGCAAGGATATGAAACCTTCCTAGAAATAGGACCTAAGCCAATATTGTTAGGAATGGGAAGGCAATGTGTAACAGAAGACGTAGGAGAATGGTTGCCCTCATTACGTCCAGGAGTGGATGAATGGCAACAAATGCTCTCTAGCTTAGGACAATTGTATGTAAAAGGAGCCAAAATAGACTGGTCAGGGTTTGACAAAGATTATGAGCATCAGAAAGTAGTTTTGCCGACATATCCCTTCCAACGAGAACGCTACTGGGTAGGAACCAAAGAAAACGGACAAAAAAGCTCGTTAACATCGGAAAATAATACTGAGATAGTTAATCTACTGACTCAGGGAAGAATAGATGCCTTAGCTCAAGAACTAGAAAAAGTTGGCAATCTTTCCCAAAGCGAAATAGATTTATTACCTAAACTGCTATACTTGCTATCTAAACAGCATCAACAACAACTAGAAACAGTCAGCATCAAAGATTGGCTTTATCAAGTCGAATGGAGAAATAAAGGTATATGGAGTCGGCTACAGCCTCCAGACTACCTGCCAACACCTCCAGAAGTTGAACAACAATTGACTTCCACCCTGAAAGAATTAGTAACTAGGTCAGACAATGATAGATCCGAGCAAATCCAAACTTGCTTAGAAGAATTAAGTATAGACTATATAGTGCAAGGATTGCAGGAAATGAGTTGGCCATACAAACCAACTGAGAGCTTCTCGATAGATTCTGCAGCCTCTCGTCTAGGCATAGTCAACAGCCAGCGACAACTATTCAACCGAATGCTCCAAATTCTAGCATCCGTGGGAATTGTACAGTCAACCCAACAGCAGTGGCAGGTATTACAAACTTTGGAGAAAGTCAACCCTGGTGAAAAAAGCCAGAAGTTACTGACTCAGTATCCCGAGGAAGAAGCTGCCTTGATACTACTTCATCGTTGTGCATCTCAACTGAGCGGGGTATTGCGAGGCGCAGTTGAGCCAGTGCAATTACTGTTTCCTGAAGGTGATCTAACTACAGCTACTCTACTCTATCAAGAGTCACCAGTAGCTAAAGTGATGAACACGATAGTGCAAAAAGCGATCGCCAAAGCAATAGAGAAATTACCACAAAACCGTGGGCTAAAAATATTGGAAATTGGAGCCGGAACAGGAGGCACTACCAGCTATATTCTACCCCATCTGCCACCTTCGCAAACGGAATATGTGTTCACCGATATAGGAACGCTATTCACTACTAAAGCGAAGCAGAAGTTCCAAGACTATCCATTTGTGCGCTATCAAACCTTGGATATTGAAGTAGAGCCAGTAAGCCAAGGATTTGAACCTCACCAGTACGATGTGATTATAGCTGCCAATGTACTTCATGCTACTGCCAATATCCAACAAACATTATCCCATGTGAGAAAATTGTTGGTGGCAGGGGGAATGTTGGTATTGTTAGAAGGAACAACTCCCCAGAAGTGGGTAGATTTAATCTTTGGATTATTAGAAGGATGGTGGAAATTCCAAGATTATGAGTTACGACCAGACTATCCTCTATTGTCCCAAAGTAAGTGGAAGCAAGTACTTAGTGAAACTGGTTTTACTAAACAAGTAGTAGCCCTGCCAGATATTGAGGGAATGCCAGAATTTTTGTCTCGGCAGGCAGTGATTGTTGCTGAAGCTGATGAAACGACAATGGAGGCAACATCATCAACACCCAAGAATTGGTTGATACTGGCAGATACTCAGGGAGTGGCGCAACAGTTAGCCAATCAAATGCGCTCAGTGGGAGAACAGTGTACTTTAGTATTTGCCGGGGAGAAATATCAACAACCGGCACCAGGAGAGTTTACAATTAATCCCCGTAAGCCAGAAGAATTCGAGCAACTGATAGCTACAGTAGGATCTTACTCAAATTCAAGATTATATGGAGTAGTGCAATGTTGGACGACCGAAGCATTTCTGGGTAAAGAAATCAGCTCCCAGGAGTTAGAAAATTTATCTCAACTGGGTTGTGGTACGACATTATCAGTCGTACAAGCTTTAGTAAAAAGTGGCTTATCCCAACTACCACGGTTATGGTTAGTCACTTCAGGAGCACAACCTGTACCGGAAAGTCATCCTGTGATACCAGGCTTAGCACAATCTGCGGTGTGGGGAATGGGGAAGGCGATTAACCTGGAACACCCAGAATTATCCTGTATGCAAATTGATTTAGACCCAATGAAGACAGTAGAGCATCAAGCATGGACACTGTTCAATGAAATTTGGTCTGAGGATAGAGAAAATCAGGTTGTATGGCGAGGAGATAGTCGTTATGTGGCTCGATTAGTGCGCAGCAGTCATCAGCAAACAGAAGTGCCTCTGAATTTCCGGGAAAACGCTTCCTACTTGATTACAGGAGGTCTGGGAGGTTTGGGCTTACTGGTTGCCCGTTGGATGGTGTCCAGAGGAGCCAAGCATTTAATCTTACTGGGACGCCGTGCTCCTGATGATGCTGTTGTGAAAAAATTAACTGAGTTGGAACAAGCAGGTGCTGAAGTAGTAGTGGAAAAGGCTGATGTATCCGAATGGGATTCAATGCTGCGGGTATTTGACAAAATTAACCAATCCACCTTCCCACTGGCAGGAGTGATTCATTCAGCAGGAATGTTATCCGATGGAGTGCTGCAAAACCAGAGTTGGTCGAGTTTTCAACAGGTAATGGCACCGAAAGTTCAGGGGGCTTGGCATTTGCATCAATTGACCAAAAACCAGCAATTGGACTTTTTTGTGTTGTTTTCTTCAATGGCATCTATTTTGGGTTCACCAGGTCAGGGAAATCATTCGGCAGCAAATGGGTTTTTGGATGGTCTAGCTCATTATCGTCGAAGTATGGGGCTACCTGGATTGAGCATAAATTTGGGGGTAGTGTCTCAAGTAGGAGAAGCGGCAGAGCGTGGAGCCAATGTCATATCACAGCAGAAGGGTCTAGGAGTGATCGCACCAACTCAAATGTTAGAGTCTCTAGAGCTAGTGATGAGTGGTTCAGATGTGCAAATAGGGATATCACCCATAAAGTGGTCAGCTTGGCAAGAGCGAATTGAAAAATGGCCGTTCTTAGCAGATTGGAAAGAAATCACGATTACCACCTCCCAAGAATCGAAATCAGAGTTTCTACAAAAGTTAGAAGCAGCGAATATCTGGGAACGACAAGAGTTGTTAGTCAGTTTGGTTAGAACTCAAGTAGCTAAGGTACTAGGCATGAATAAAGGGGAATCGATAGGTTTGGAGGAAGGTTTTTTTGATTTAGGTATGGATTCCTTGACATCTGTGGAATTAAGGAATAACTTACAAACAATTTTAGGGTGTTCAATTCCATTAACCCTAGCTTTTGACTATCCAACTGTGGGAGAGTTGATAGATTACTTAGCTCAACAGGTACTAGAAAATGCAGACTGTTTAGATACTTTGGTTACTAAACCAACAGAAAGTGATAAAACTCAAAAACAAGAAGATTCGTTAGCTAAGACAAAAGAGCTTTCAGAAGATCAGTTAGAAGAACTGATTAACCAAAAGTTAAACTCATTAATGATTAATAAGTGAGGTGTGGTAATTAATGAAAACTTTATCAAATAAGATTGAAGGACTAACTCCTTTGCAAAGAGCATTTTTGGTAATTGAGGAATTACAATCAAAGATAGATGCATTGGAGAAATCGCCAAAAGAACCAATAGCAATCATTGGTATTGGTTGTCGCTATCCCGGAGGTGTCGATACACCAGAAGATTTATGGCATCTTTTGCAACAGGGAGTAGATGCCATCACAGAAATTCCCCAAGACCGATGGAATATTGATGAATACTACGATCCAGACCCAGAAACTTCTGGTAAAATATATACCCGTTATGGTGGTTTTATCGAACAACTCCAGGAGTTTGATTCCTCTTTCTTCGGCATTTCTGCTAAGGAGGCAAATTATCTCGATCCTCAACAACGTCTGCTTTTGGAAGTAGTTTGGGAATCTTTAGAAAATGCTGCCGTTAATCCTCACCAACTAGCTAAAACTCAGACAGGTGTTTTTATTGGTATCGGTGGCAGTGATTATAGTCAAATAGCTGGCTGTGATATCGAAAAAATTAATGCTTATTTTGCCAGTGGTAATGGTAACAGTACTGCATCGGGGCGAGTTTCCTACATTTTAGGTACGACTGGACCCAACCTAGCAGTGGATACGGCTTGTTCTTCTTCTTTAGTGAGCTTCCATCTGGCTTGTTCTAGTCTTAGGAATAAAGAGAGTGATTTAGCTCTTGCAGGAGGAGTAAGTAGAATCATTTCACCATTAATCCATATCAATCATTCAAGAGCTCGTATGCTTTCTGCTGATGGTCGATGCAAGACTTTTGATGCTGCTGCTGATGGCTTTGTCCGCAGTGAGGGATGTGGCATAGTAGTGCTCAAGCGACTATCTGATGCGGTAGCTAATGGAGATAATATTCTGGCGGTGGTTCGTGGCACTGCTATCAACCAAGATGGTCATACCAGTGGCTTAACAGTTCCTAATGGTCCGTCTCAACAAGCTGTTATCCGTCAAGCATTGGAAAACGGGGGAGTAGATCCAGCTCAAGTCAGCTATGTGGAAGCTCATGGTACGGGAACCTCTTTAGGAGACCCGATTGAAGTGGGAGCTTTGGCAGCAGTATTTGGGGAAACTCACTCTCAAGAGCAACCGTTGATAATAGGTTCACTTAAGACAAATATTGGTCATACCGAAGCTGCAGCTGGAATCGCAGGTTTAATCAAAGTTGTATTGCAAATGCAACATAAACAGATTGCACCTCATCTGCATTTCAACCTACCTAATCCTTATATTAATTGGTCAGAATTCCCGGTTCATGTGCCTACTCAGGTAACTCCTTGGCAGGTGGGAGACAAAAGTAGAGTTGCAGGAGTCAGTTCCTTTGGCTTTAGTGGAACAAACGCCCATGCCGTATTGGAAGAAGCTCCACCTGAAGAGAAAACAGAAGAGATATCAGAGCCTCCAGTTCAGCTATTAACCCTCTCAGCCAAAACAGATTCAGCACTCACTGAATTAGTAGCTCGTTATATTACACATCTAGAAACCCATAGCTCACAAACCCTCGCAGATATTTGTTACACCGCCCAAACCGGCAGAGCACATTTCCCTCACCGTCTCGCAGCGATCGCTACCAACAAAGAAGAATTAGCCGAAAAACTGCAACAACATCAAACAGGAACAGAAACATCTCTAGTATATTCCGAACAAAATTCCCCCAACAGCAGTGCCCCCAAAATAGCCTTCCTGTTCACAGGTCAAGGCTCCCAATACATCAACATGGGGAAACAACTCTACGACCAAGCACCAGTCTTCCGTGAAGCCATAGACGAATGCGGTGAAATTCTCAGAACCCAACTAGAACATCCCCTCTTAGAAATTCTTTACCCTCAGACAGATGTTGAATCCTTACCATCACTACTAGACCAAACAGCCTATACCCAACCAGCCCTATTTGCCATCGAATATGCCCTAGCCCAGTTATGGCAATCTTGGGGAATCAAACCAGACATAGTCATGGGTCACAGTTTAGGAGAATATGTAGCAGCAACAGTAGCCGGAATTTGGAGTAATGAAGCAGCTCTGCAACTGGTTGCAGCCAGGGCTAAATTAATGCAAAAACTACCCCCAGGGGGAGAGATGGTGTCAGTAATGGCGAAAGAAGCTCTAGTCAGTGCAGCAGTGACCCCCCACAAAGAAAAAGTAGGGGTAGCAGCCATTAATGGGCCAGAAAGTGTAGTCATATCAGGTGATTCATCAGCAGTGAGGGAGATAGTATCTAACCTAGAATCTGTAGGCATCAAGACTAAAAAACTACAAGTATCCCACGCCTTCCATTCACCATTAATGGAACCAATACTAGCAGAACTAGAAACAGTAGCCAATCAACTCACCTACAATCAACCAAAAATACCAATCATCTCCAACCTGACAGGTACAACAGCAGACAATAGCCTCACCACAGCTCAATATTGGGCAGATCATACACGGCAACCAGTCAAATTTGCCTCAGGAATAGAGACCCTGCACCAACTAGGCTATGAAATCTTCCTCGAAATCGGACCCAAGCCAATTTTATTAGGTATGGCACGTCAGTGTTTGCCAGAAGACAGTGGTGTGTGGTTGCCATCATTACGTCCAGGAGTAGATCAATGGCAGTCAATGCTCTCATGCCTAGGGCAACTATATGTACGAGGAGCCAAGGTAGATTGGTTAGAACTTGACAGAGAGTCGAGCAAAAAGAAAGTAGTCTTGCCCACTTATCCCTTCCAACGGCAACGGTATTGGGTAGAACCCAGGGAAAAAACCGAACCAAAAAGCCAGAGGTTGGCATCAGAAAATAGTAATACAGCCATCTTTAACCTATTGGGTCAAGGAGAAACAGAAGCTCTAGCTCAACAACTAGAACAAGTGGTAAAATTCTCACCATCCCAGCAAAAATTGTTACCAGAAATATTGGAGGTATTAGCCCAACAACATCAGCAACAATTGGCAGCAGCAACAATCAAAAATTGGTTATATCAGGTGCAGTGGAAACCTGTAGCTCCCAGTCAGGAAAAAATCAGCTCTCAATTAAGCCATCATTGGTTAATCTTAGCAGACAGCACGGGAGTAGCAGAAAATTTAGCTGCCAAATTACAAGAACAAGGACATGAATGTAGCTTGGTATATCGAGGCGGACAATATCATCAACTGGCTGCGGGAAAATATGAACTCAATCCCTGTGTAGCTCAAGAGTGGGAACAACTCTATCAAGGGATATCAGAAACCACTCAACTACCGTTGACAAAAGCAATTCATCTGTGGAGTTTAGATGTAGTCGCCTCAGAAGAATTAACAGTTGAGGAGTTAGAAGAAACTCAACTGTGGGGATGTGGCAGTGTAATTTACCTGTTACAGACAGTGCTCAAAACCAGTGACTACCCCCAACTATGGGTAGTCACTCGGGGGGCGCAGCCTGTATTATCAGACAAAGAGAAACTAGCAGTAGCAGCAACACCATTGTGGGGATTAGGAAGAGTAGTATCTTTAGAACATCCACAACTGTGGGGAGGATTGGTAGATTTAGACCTACAAAAAACAGAACAGGAAGTAGAAATGCTACTGCAACTACTAGTGAATACTTCAGAGGAAGATCATCTAGCTTTACGAGGAGAACAAACTTATATAGCGAGGTTGGTAAAACAATCAGTCCCGGAATTTACCAAGGCAGTATCATTATCATCAGATGGAACCTATTTGATTACAGGAGGACTGGGAGCTTTAGGGTTACATACAGCCCAATGGCTGGTGGAAAAGGGCGCTCAACATCTTGTTTTAACCGGACGTAATGCTCCATCAGAAACAGCCCAAGAAACCATAGAGCAATTAGAACAAGCAGGTTCTAAAGTCAGGGTTTTGTTAGGAGATATCTCTATTGAAAAAGATATAGCCCAAATTATCCAACAAATTCAGACATCCTTACCCACACTCAAAGGAGTTATTCATACAGCCGGAGTACTTGAGGATGCAACCCTGCAACAGATGAGTCTGGAGCATTTTAGCAAGGTAATGGCTCCAAAGGTAGCAGGAACTTGGCATTTACATAAATTTACTCAGGATCTACCGTTAGATTTCTTTGTCTGTTTCTCCTCAATAGCTTCCTTACTTGGTTCACCGGGTCAAGGAAACTATGCTGCTGCTAATGCCTTCATGGATGCCTTCGTTCACTATCGTCGAAGCATGGGATTACCTGGATTAAGTATTAATTGGGGAGTATGGACATCTGGAGGAATGGTGGATCGTTTGGCCATTCAGCATCAGAATCGAATCTATACCAGTGGGATAGGTAATATTGCCCCAGAACAAGGAATGTATGCATTGGAGCAACTGTTAGGAAGTCAATCTCTAACTGAGCAGGTGGGTGTAATACCTGTACAATGGTCAGTGTTGGCACAGCAGTTGAATAATAGCAATAAAAATTCATTACTGCGGGAACTATTACAAAAAGACAAATTACCACAAGATGCACTTAAACAGAATGCAGAACCAGTAATTTTGGATAGATTAGAGACTGCCTCAGAAAGCGAACGTCAAGGAATTTTAAGGGAACACATTAGAGCACAAGTAGTTCAGGTATTAGGCTCAAGTTCATCTGAATTACCGGAAGTAAATTTAGGGTTTATGGAAATGGGAATGGACTCTCTGATGACAGTGGAATTAAAGAATCGACTGCAAACTCAACTAGGAAAAACCTTATCTGGGACAGTAGCTATTGAATATCCAACGATTGAAAAACTATCCCAGTATATATTTAAGGAAGTAATGGGATGGAAATCAATCTTAGATTCTGAAGTCGATTTATCCAATTTAGAAAATATCGACAACAAAATGCCAGAGCTAGAAAAAATTTCCGAAGAAGAATTTGAAGCCTTAGCAATTCAAGAACTAGAAGAACTAAATAGTATGCTTTGAGAGGCTGTATATTAAGCAAATTAATTGTGTTTTTAATCATAATTTATGATATAATTTAGATAATAAATAAAATCACCATAATTAGTACCTAAAACATTTATTGATAACTTATTATCCAACATAAGATTGTTGATAAAAAAAATAAAAAAAAATAAAAACTTTATGGAACCGATTACCCCCCAAGAACAAATATCATTGTCCAAGCAAATGTTTATTGCTGTAAAACAGGCAAAAAACAAATTGGAGAAGATTGAGCGTTCAAAAAATGAACCTATTGCCATTATTGGTATAGGGTGTCAATTTCCTGGAGATGCAAATACACCAGAAAAATTCTGGCAATTGTTATGTAGTGGCCAAGACGCGGTTAGAGAAATTGATCGCTGGGATATAGATTCTTACTATGACCCAAATCCTGATACCCCAGGAAAAATGTACATTCGTCATGCAGCATTAGTTTCTCAGGTAGATCGATTTGATGCCGATTTTTTTGGTATCTCTCCCCGAGAAGCAAATAGCCTCGACCCACAGCAACGTTTTCTTTTGGAAGTAACTTGGGAAGCCCTTGAAAGAGCAGGAATTAACCCCCATCAACTAGAAAACACTCAAACAGGGGTTTTTCTGGGAATCGGTCAAAACGATTATTTTTATCTGAATATCAACGAACTCAACAATATTAGCCCTCACGATGGTACAGGAAATGGTTTTTGCTTTGCAGCAGGTCGGTTATCTTATGTATTAGGATTGCAAGGTCCATCTCTGGCAATAGATACAGCTTGTTCAGCATCTTTGGTAGCTGTACATCAGGCTTGCCAGAGTCTGCGTCAGGGTGAGTCCAATCTGGCAATAGCAGGAGGAGTTCAACTTATTCTCTCTCCTCAAGTGACAACTGCACTATCAAGATTGAAGGCACTATCCCCTGATGGCAGATGTAAGACTTTTGATGCTGCTGCTGATGGCTATGGCAGGGGAGAGGGATGTGGCATAGTAGTACTAAAACGTCTGTCAGATGCTCTAAAAGATGGTGACAAAATCTGGGCAGTGATTCGTGGCTCAGCAGTTAACCATGATGGAGCTAGTAGCGGACTGACAGTACCAAATAAACTAGCCCAGGAAAAGCTAATTCAGCAAGCTCTCAAAGTGGCGAAACTAGAACCATCTCAAGTAGGTTATGTGGAAGCTCATGGTACAGGAACCTCCTTAGGAGACCCTGTGGAAGTGAAAGCCTTAGCAACTGTGTTTGGGCAGGGGCATAACCAAGAAAATCCCTTATTGATTGGTTCAGTTAAAACCAACATTGGTCACCTAGAAGCAGCAGCAGGAATTGCTGGTTTAATCAAGGTAGTTCTGCAACTACAACATCAAAAAATTGTACCACATCTAAATTTCATAAACCCCAACCCTTATATTGATTGGGAGAATATACCTCTAAAAGTTCCAACTCAACGGCTCCCTTGGCCTTCATCAGAGGGAAAACGAGTGGCAGGAGTCAGTTCTTTCGCTATTAGTGGAACTAATGCTCATGTACTGTTGGAAGAAGCCCCTGTTCACGTCAAAAGTCAAAGTTCTCAAGAGCGTCCTGTTCATCTACTAACCTTGTCAGCTAAAACAGAAAAAGCTCTAGAAGAATTAATAGAGCGCTATCACAATCATCTGGAAATTCATCAGCAAGAAGCTCTGGCAGACATTTGTTATACAGCTAACACCGGACGCGCCCATTTCAATCATCGACTGGCCATTATTGCTTCTAACCAACAGGAACTGACCGAAAAACTACTTGGTTACAAAAAGGGGTCTGAAGTAGTAGGTTTGTTCTCTGGTTCATTCCCGAGTAGCACAACCTCACCAAACGTAGCTTTCTTATTCACTGGTCAAGGTTCCCAGTATATCAACATGGGACAAAAACTTTACAACAGTTCCCCTGTATTCCGTCAAGCTTTAGACCAATGTGATGAACTTCTCCGTGGTGAATTAGAACATTCACTGCTGTCTGTGCTCTACCCTCAAGAGGAAAATAACTCGTCTCTACTAGACCAAACAGCTTACACGCAACCAGCCTTATTTGCCATAGAATATGCCCTAGCTCAATTATGGCAATCTTGGGGAATTAAACCAGATGTAGTCATGGGTCACAGTGTAGGAGAATATGTAGCAGCAACGGTAGCTGGAGTTTTTAGTTTAGAAGATGGCCTGAAACTAATTGCTACCAGGGGTAGGTTAATGCAGCAGTTGCCCACTGGGGGGGAAATGGTTTCGGTCATGGCATCGGAGTCAAGAGTTCGTCCGTTCATTACTCCTTATGCAGGACAAGTAGCGGTTGCTGCTATCAATGGACCGGAAAGTGTAGTCATTTCAGGAGCCAGTGAAGCCATAGTTGCTATGATTCAAAGCTTAGAATCAGAAGGGATAAAGAACAAACGGCTACAGGTGTCTCATGCTTTCCATTCACCATTGATGTCCCCTATATTGGCAGAGTTTGAAGCACTCGCCAAGCAACTGACAATCAATCAACCACAGATTCCACTGATCTCGAATACCACAGGAACAAGAGCAGACTATAGCATTACTGATGCTCAGTATTGGGTAAATCATCTGCGCCAACCAGTAAGATTTGCCCAAGGAATGGAGACTTTGCGTGAACTAGGTTATAAAGTCTTCTTAGAAATTGGGCCTCAACCAATTTTATTAGGCATGGGACGTCAATGTCTATCAGCAGTAGAAGGAGTATGGTTGCCTTCCATACGTTCGGGAGTTAATGAATGGCAGTCGATGCTCAGCAGTTTAGGACAGTTGTATACACAGGGAGTGAAGGTAGATTGGTCTGGGTTTGACCAAGATTATAGACCTCAGAAGGTGTTATTGCCCACCTATCCATTTCAACGGCAAAGCTATTGGAAAGAAACTGGGGCAAATATACAACCAAACACCAGCTCTGTTGCTGTAGAAACTACAAGTACTCAAATCCTGGATTGGCTAGCTCAAGGGGAGACTCAAAAATTAGCTCAACAATTAGAAAAAACTGGAAATCTTGACCAAGGGGAAGTTGATTTGCTGCCAAAACTGCTGGAGTTGTTGGTTAAAGAACATAAGCAACAACTAGCATTAGCCAGTATCAAAGATTGGTTGTATCAAATTGAATGGAAAACTAAAGCCCGTTTGGCTCAGCGCTCGACTCCAGATTACCTCCTGACACCTGTAGAAATCGAAGCCCAATTGATGCCCACTCTCCAAGACTTAGTAGCAACAACTGACTTAGATATATTCTCTAAAATTCTACCTAAACTGGAAGCATTAAGCATAGATTATGTGGTACAATCATTTAGAGAAATGTGTTGGTCAGAGCAAGTGGGAGAGCATTTTTATATTGATGCTGCTGCTAATAGCTTAGGTATAGACCCCAACTATCGGAGACTGTTCAATCGATTGGTGCAGATGCTGGCAGAGGTAGGTATTGTCCAGGAAACTCAACAACAGCAGTGGCAAATGTTGCAAGTCCTGGAAAAAATTGATACAAAAGAAAGAAACCAAGCTATACAGAATCAACATCCTGAGGTAGTATTAGAATTGAATCTTCTCGAACGTTGTGCTTCTCAATTGAGTAAGGTACTGCGGGGAGAACAAGATCCATTAAAACTACTATTCCCAGGTGGAGATGCAACTGATGTTACCTACATATATCAAGACGCTCCTGCTGCTAAGGTAATCAACGCTATGGTACAAAAAGCAGTTGCCAAAGCCATTGAAAAATTACCGCCTAGTCGAGGCATACGATTCTTGGAAATCGGAGCTGGAACTGGTAGCACGACAGGCTATATTCTGCCCCATCTGCCACCGTTGCAAACAGAATATGTATTCACTGACCTAGGAACTTCATTTGTTAGCAAGGCCAAAGAAAAATTCCGGGATTATCCGTTTGTACGATATCAAACTTTAGATATAGAGGTAGACCCAGTAGCTCAAGGGTTTGAGTCCCATCAGTATGATGTGATTATTGCAGCCAATGTGCTTCATGCTACTACCAGTATCAAGGAAACCCTGTCTCATGTGCGAAAACTGTTGGCTCCAGGGGGACAGTTGGTGTTGTTGGAAGCAACAACTCGTCAAAGATGGGTAGATTTGTGGATAGGAATGTTAGAAGGATGGTGGAGATTCACAGATACTGAGTTACGCAGTGACCACCCCTTACTCAGTAAGGAGCAGTGGCAGCAAATGCTTAGTGAAACAGGTTTTGCTGAAGTAGTAACCTTACCAGAGACTGATGGATTGCCAGAAGTGATGACCATGCAGACAGTGATTATTGCCCAAGCAGATCGAACAACTGTAGAGTCTCCATCTTCAGGTAAGGGCTGGTTGCTCTTCGGAGATAAGCAAGGAGTAGCTCAAAAGTTAGCAACTCAACTGCGCTCTGTAGGAGAAGCTTGTACTTTAGTGTGGCCAGGGGAGAAATATCAACAAATTGCACCAGAAGAATTTACCATTAACCCCAACCAGATAGCCGACTACTCACGACTATTAGCAAAAGTAACAGCTAATCAACAAACCTCAATCGAAATATTACACTTATGGAGTTTAGATACTCCTGTTATTGAGCAATTGAGTGTAGAAACTTTACTGACGTTTTCCAAGAAAGCATCTGGTACAGTTTTATTCTTGGTTCAAGCATTACTCAAAGCTGGATGTACTTCACAATCTCGCCTGTGGTTAGTTACCTGTGATGCTGAACCAGTTCAAGGTATTAAAAGTTCTATTAGTGGATTGGCACAATCTCCTGTGTGGGGAATGGGTCGAGTAATTTCTCTGGAATATCCCGACTTATGGGGTGGCATGGTAGATTTAGACCCCCAGAACCTTAGTACCGATGAATCAGTGGCTAACTTGCTTGCTGAAATTTGGGATGGGGATGGTGAAGATCATGTTGCTTTTCGGGATGAACAGCGCTATGTAACTCGTCTGATGCCAAGTGACCAACTCGAATCTGTAGGAATCAAAGTCCATGGTGATGCTACATATTTAATTACTGCGGGTTTGGACTATTTCGGACTAAAACTAGGTCAATGGATGGTAGATAGGGGAGCCAGGAATCTTGTAATGATAACACCTCAAGGATTTCCTTTACCAGCACAGTGGACTGATATTCCTCCCCAAAGTGAGGAAGGTAAAAAGATTGAAACTATTCAATCTTTAGAGAAGAAAGGAGCTAAAGTAATTGTATTTTCTGCTGATATCACTGACCAAGCTCAAATGTCCGACATCTTAGAACAAATCAATCAGTTAGAGAAACCATTGAAAGGAATTATTCATGGAGCAAGTGTAGGGGGTGAATGTTCCATAGAAAAGATGGAACCTCAGCTGTTAGAATTTGTACTGGGTCTTAAGATAGTAGGGACATGGATTTTACATCAATTAACCAAAAATATTGAACTAGACTTTTTCGTTTGTTGTTCTTCTGTAGGATCAATATGGGGGTCTCAAGATCAAGTCCATGATCATGCAATCAATCACTTCCTAGATACATTCTCCTATTATCGTCGTTACCTAGGGTTGCCTGGATTAACTATTAATTGGGGAAATATAGGTGCGGAAGCAATGGGTGTTGCACCTAGCTATGTGGAGTCCCTGGAGCGGATTGGATTAGAAGAGCTACAGCTAGAACAAGCATTAAGCGCATTTGAGGTGCTTCTAAACAGTAATGCAGTTCAAACATTAATAGCTAGGGTCAATTGGGGAATATTTAAACAAGTCTATCAAGGTCAAAAATCTCGACAATTTTTGGTAGAGATAGAAATAAAATCAGAGGAATTTCAAGAACTATTATCCGCAGAACAACCAGAGATTTTAAAACAATTACAGATAGCACCAGAAAGCGAACGTATGGGTTTATTGATTGCTTATATTCAAGACGAAGTAAGTAAGTTATTAGGATTACAAGGGTCTAAACGACCTAGTATAGAGCAAGGCTTCTTTGAGATAGGTATGGATTCTCTGATGGCAATTGAACTGAAAAATAACCTTGAAGCAAATCTACTTGTTCCCCTACCTGACACATTAACCTTTGAATTTTCTAATATTGTCAGTCTAGGTGAGTACATAGCTAAAAAAATACTGGATTTAGAAATAGTTGCTCATGATCAATTAAAAACGAAAAACAATGAAGAAAAAGATAAAGGTAAATATCAGGAAGTATCTGCTAATTTAAAGGAGCTTTCAGAACAAGAAATAGAAGATTTAATTAATCAAGAATTAGAAGATTTAGGAGCTATATAACTAACATGAAAAAAAATGAAGATAATGTTAGCGATCTATCCCCATTACAACGTTCAATGTTGGTCATTGAGGGATTAAAATCAAAGTTAAAAAATATCGAATATGCCAAAACAGAACCAATTGCAATAGTTGGAATGGCCTGTCGGTTTCCTGGGGAAGCTAATGACCCCCAGCAATTCTGGCAAATTCTGTCCAATGGAATTGATACTATTACAGAAATACCAAAGGAGCGTTGGGACATAGATGCCTACTATGACCCCAATCCAGAAGCCCCTGGTAAGACATATAGTCCCTATGGAGCATTTTTACAAAACATAGACTGGTTTGACCCTGAATTTTTCAAAATTTCACCCAGGGAAGCTCTTAGTATGGACCCACAACATCGCCTACTCCTTGAGGTTAGCTGGGAAGCATTAGAAAATGCAGGAAACATTCCACAACGGTTGCATGGTAGTCCCACAGGAGTCTTTATCGGCATTACTCTCAGTGAGTATGGTTCAATTACTAAACAAGCTGAATTGGATAGTAATATTGGCTCCTATGCAATAACAGGATTACCATTATACGCTGCTGCTGGCCGTCTTTCCTACACTTTAGGACTAACTGGTCCGTCTATGGCGATCGACACCGCCTGTTCTTCTTCCTTAGTAGCTATCCATCAAGCTTGCCAAAGCTTACGACAACAAGAATGTGAAATGGCTTTGGCTGGAGGAGTGAATATTTACTCATCCTTAGAACCTTTGGTATCTATGTCCCAGGCTCAAATGTTATCTCCTGATGGTCACTGCAAAACTTTTGATGCCCTTGCTGATGGCGCTAACTGTGCAGAAGGATGTGGCATTTTGGTGCTTAAACGTCTATCTGATGCCCAAAGTTCTGGCGATCGTATTCTGGCACTTATTCGCGGTTCGGCAGTGAATCAAGATGGACCTAGCAGTGGGTTTACAGTTCCCAATGGCTCATCCCAACAAAAGTTAATTCGTCAAGCTCTGAAAGTTGCGAAAGTAGAACCAAGTCAAGTCAGTTACATAGAAGCTCATGGCACAGGAACAGCCATAGGAGACCCAATTGAGCTCAGGTCTTTGGCAGCAGTATTTGAGGAAGAAGACTCCAGAGAAAAACCTTTAATGCTTGGCTCGGTAAAAACTAATATAGGTCATACTGCATCTGCTGCTGGAGTATCAGGAGTAATTAAAACTATATTGCAGTTACAGCATCGACAGATAGCACCTCATCTGCACCTTAAAAATCCAACACCTAAGTTTAATTGGGAGCAGTTTCCTGTAGTGTTACCGACTAAACTAACAGCTTGGGAAGTGAATGAAGGTAGTAGAATTGCTGGAGTTAGTTCATTTGGTGGAAGTGGGACTAATGCTCATGTAGTTTTGGAAGAAGCACCACTGCAGGTCAAAAGTCAAAAGTCAGAAGAGAAACAGGAGCGTCCCCTTCATCTATTAACTCTCTCAGCCAAAACTGCAAAAGCTCTTGAAGAGTTAGTCAGTCGTTATTATAAGCATCTCGAAAGTAATGCGGAATTAGAACTAGCGGATATTTGTTACACAGCCAATACAGGACGCCTCCATTTCAATCATCGCCTGGCAATTATTGCTTCTCATCAGCAGGAATTACAAGAAAAACTGCTACAGTTGAAAGTAAGGGAGGAAGTAAGTGGAGTATTTTCTGGGGAACAGGAAAGCAACACAAGTCCGCCAAAAGTAGCATTTATATTTACAGGTCAAGGTTCCCAGTATTTTAACATGGGGCATCAACTCTATCAAACTCAACCAGTTTTTCGTGAAACCCTAGATAAATGTGACCAAATTTTAAGTCCGCTTCTAGAGCATTCTCTGCTAGAAGTTATCTATGATTTTAATACAGAGGAACTAAAGTCAACCCTGCTAGAACAAACCGCCTATACCCAACCAGCTCTATTTGCTATTGAATATGCTTTAGCTCAATTATGGCAATCTTGGGGAATCAAACCAGATATACTTATGGGTCACAGTGTTGGGGAGTATGTAGCAGCAACTGTAGCAGGAGTTTTCAGTCTCGAAGATGGTCTGAAACTAATTGCCACTAGAGGACGGTTGATGCAACAGTTGCCCTCTGGGGGTGAGATGGTTTCAGTGATGGCATCAGAGTCAAAAGTGCAATCAATTATTCAACCATATGTAGATAAAGTAGCGTTGGCGAAGCCCGCCGTAGGCATCGCAGCTATTAATGGACCGAAAAGTATAGTAATTTCAGGTGAAACTGAAGCAATAGGGGATATTATTAAAAGTCTAGAATCAGAAGAGATAAAGACTAAACGACTACAAGTCTCCCACGCTTTCCACTCACCATTAATGTCTCCGATGTTGGCAGAGTTTGAAAAGGTTGCCAATCAATTGACATTTAATAAGCCACGGATTCCAGTGATCTCAAATGTCACAGGAGCAAGAGCAGACGATAGTATTGCCAGTGCTAAATATTGGGTCAATCATGTGAGCCAACCAGTGAGGTTTGCTGAAGGTATGAAGACCTTGCATGAACAAGACTATCAAGTCTTTCTAGAAATCGGACCGAAACCAATTTTGTTAGGTATGGGTATTCAATGTTTACCAGAAGGAGTTGGTGTGTGGTTGCCATCGTTGCGTCCTGGAGTAGACGAATGGCAACAAATGGTCTCTAGTTTAGGACAGTTGTATGTGCAGGGGATTCATGTAGATTGGTCAGACTTTGACAGAGATTACGACCGTCAGAAGGTAGTCTTGCCTACTTATCCATTCCAACGACAACGCTATTGGATAGAAATAAAAGATAAATACCATAAAAATCAAGATTTATCAAGAAAAGAAATTGTTCATCCCCTGTTAGGTACAAGGTTATATTGTGCAGCGCAGCAAGAACAAATAATATTTGAATCTCTTCTTGCTACAGATAACCCATTCTACCTCCAAGACCATCAGGTGTTCGAGCAAGCCCTGTTTCCAACAACTGCCTACTTAGAAATAGCTCTTGCTGCTGGGTTAAACCAATTTAAAACTTCCCAACTGATTGTGGAAGACTTTGTGATTGGTAAGGGATTGATTTTACCAGAAGGGGAAGTTAAAATAGTTCAGACAGTTCTTACTTTATTAGAAGACAAAGTTTACCAGTTTAAAGTTTTCAGTCAACAACAACAGGAGGGGAAAGATGAAGCCCGTTGGATACTCCATGCTCAAGGAAAAATCAGACCCATAGCAACTGAAAGTGTGATTACAAGTGTAGAACTGGAAAAGTATAAAGCTGAGTGTAATGAAGCAATAGATGTCAAAGAACATTACCAAAAATGTCAACAACAAAAGATTCATCATGGAGTAAGTTTCCAAGGAATCCAACAGTTGTGGACTGGCTCAAACCAAACAATAGGTCAGATTCAGTTGCCACAAAAACTGGTGTCAGGAGTAACAGATTATCTATTACATCCGTCTTTATTAGATGGTGCTTTGCATGTGCCTTTATTAGATGCAGGTTTGCGCTCAAGCACATTGAGAGATAGTAATCAAACTTATCTACCAGTAGCTATCGAGCAGTTAAAAGTATATGCTCGTCCTGGACTTTCCTTGTGGGCGATCGGATCGGTTAGTAAATCTAAGGTAAAAACTGAAGAAAGTTTAACTACTCAAGCTACTCTTGTCAATGAAGACGGAGAAATTATTGCTACAGTAGAAGGCTTACAAGTTAAAAAAGCGACACCGGAAAGTTTACGCTCGACTGAAGCATTATCAATTGCCAATTTGCTATATGAAGTGGAATGGAGAAACAAAGCTCGTTTTGGTCGGCTACTACCTCCTGCTTTTCTGCAAAAACCGATAGAAATTGAGCAACAATTGAATCTCCAATTGGCAGGAATAATAAAAGAAAATCAGGCTATTTTAGAGCTACATTCGGAAATATCAACTACCTTAGAAGAGTTGAGTGTAGATTATATTGTGCAGATATTGAATGATATTGGTTGGCCTTATAAAGCAGGAGATATTTTTGCCAAAGATTCTGCAATTAAACGATTAGGCATAGTTCCTACCCATCAGCGACTGTTTAACCGGATGCTCCAGATTTTAGCCGAAGTGGGAATACTGCAAGAAACTCAACAGCAGTGGCAAGTCATACAAAATTTAGAGACTTTAAAGAGAGCTAACCCAGAGGAAAAATTTCAAACTCTGCTGAGTGAGTATCCAGATGGAGAGCCACAATTGACTCTTCTGCATCGTTGTGCTTCTCAACTGAGTGAGGTATTACGAGGAGCGATTGACCCAGTGGAACTGGTGTTCCCTCAAGGTGATTTAAGCACCACTAGTCACATGTATAAAGAGGCACCAGCCGCTAAGGTGATGAACAGTCTGATCCAAAAAACCATTACCAAAGTAATTGAGAAATTACCACAGAGTCGTGGGTTAAGAATATTGGAGATTGGAGCAGGAACCGGCGGTACCACCAGCTATGTTCTTCCCCATCTAAATCCCAGTCAAACAGAATATGTTTTTACTGACATTGGGGTGATGTTTGTTACTAAAGCCCAAGAAACATTCCGGAAATACCCATTTGTGCGCTATCAAACTCTGGATATTGAAGTCGATCCGGTAACTCAAGGACTTGAGGCAAATCAATACGATCTGATCATTGCCAGCAATGTACTTCATGCCACTACCAGTATCAAGCAAACTTTATCCCATGTGCGAAAACTGCTGGCACCAAAGGGACGGTTGGTGTTGTTGGAAACCATAACTCCCATTAGATTTCTCGATCTAATATTTGGGATGTTAGAAGGATGGTGGATGTTCCAAGATTTGGAGTTACGACCGGACTATCCTCTGATTTCTCAAACTAAATGGAAACAGTTGCTCCTAGAAAGTGGTTTTTCTCAAGTTATCTCTCTGCCTGAGACTGAGGAAGTGCCAGAAATATTGTCCGTACAGGTAATGATTCTTGCTGAAGCTAATGAAACGACTGTAAATGCAAACTCATCGGAACCGAAGGGTTGGTTGATACTGGCAGATACTCAAGGAGTAGCTCAACAGCTAGCTACTCAACTGCGGTCATCGGGAGAAGTTTGTACATTAGTCTTTACTGGAGAGCGATATCAACAAATTGCACCAGAAGAATTTACGCTCAACCCCAATCACCCAGAGGAGTTTGAGAAATTAATAGCTACTGTAGCAGACCAGTTACCTTCTCTATATGGGGTAGTCCAATGCTGGACTCTGGAAGCTAAAGCGGGTAAAAACATTAGTTCCCAAGAGTTAGAAGAATTATATCAACTAGGGTGTGGCACTATATTATCTTTAGTACAAGCCTTAATCAAAGGAGGATTATCTCAAACACCCAGATTATGGTTAGTAACTTGTGGGTCTCAACCAGTACCGGAAAATGAGCCTGTAATCTCTGGAGTTGCTCAATCTTCGGTATGGGGAATGGGGAAAGTAATTAGCTTAGAACACCCTGAACTCAGCTGTGTGCGCATTGATTTAGACCCGCAGGAAACTTTAGAGAATCAAGCATCGGTACTGTTTTCGGAAATCTGGTCAGAAGATGGACAAGAAGACCAAGTAGCGTTGCGAAAGAATGCTCGTTATGTACCTCGATTAGTAAGCAATCGTCATCAGCCAACAACCACAGACAAACAAAAACTAATACCCTCACAACCTTTCCGACTAATTATGTCTGAGAAGGGTAGTTTAGACAACTTAACCTTAGAGCCAACCACTAGACGTCCTGCAGCAGCAGGAGAAGTGGAAATTCTCGTGAAGGCAACAGGACTCAATTTTCTAGATGTGGTAGCAGCATTAGGATTGCTTCCTCAGCAAGTAGATGGAGTATCCCAACAGCATTTACTGGAAATGAATAGTTTTGGTATAGAATGTGCTGGCTATATAGTAGCTGTAGGAGAAGGAGTCAAAGGGTTTGAGATTGGAGACTCAGTTATAGCTATGGCTGCTGGCAGTTTCAGTCAATATGTTAATGTTAGTGCTAGTTCTGTAGTTATCAAACCAGATTTTCTCAGCTTTGAGGAAGCAGCATCTATTCCGGCTAATTTCTTAACTGCTTATTATGCTTTGCATCATGTTGCCAAGATTTCTGTAGGCGATAAAATTTTAATCCATGCTGCTGCTGGAGGAACTGGAATGGCGGCTGTTCAAATTGCACAGCAAGCAGGGGCTGAAGTTTTTGCCACCGCTAGTCCACCCAAATGGGAAGCACTGCAACAAATGGGAGTCAAACACATTATGAACTCCCGGACAGTGGAGTTTGCGGATCGGGTGATGGAAATCACTGAGGGTAAAGGAGTAAATGTTGTACTCAACTCTCTGACATCAGAAGAATTTGTTGCCAAGAGTCTGTCAGCAGTAAGTTCCCAAGGTCGGTTTGTGGAAATTGCTAAACGAGGAGTATGGGACTCAAACAAGGTAGCAGAAATCAGACCTGATTTGTCTTACTTCGTGGTGGATTTGGCGCGAACAGCTCAAGAGCAACCAGAGTTAATTAATTCAATGTTGCAGGAGTTGATAGATAAGTTTTCCAAGAGCTTACTAAAACCACCACCTTTGAAGCTATTTCCCATAGAGGAAGTAATTAGCGCTTTCCGTTATATGCAGCAAGCCAAACATATTGGCAAGATTGTAGTAACTCAAACTGCACAGCAAGCTGATACTACTACCAAAGAACCTCTGAGTTTCCGGGAAGATGCTTCCTACTTGATTACAGGAGGTATGGGAGGTTTGGGTTTACTGGTTGCTCGTTGGATGGTGTCCAAGGGAGCCAAGCATTTAGTCTTGCTGGGACGTCGTTCTCCTGATGATGCTGTTGTGAAAAAATTAACTGAGTTAGAACAAGCAGGTGCTAAGGTTGTAGTCGAAAAGGCTGATGTTTCCAAGTGGGATTCCATGCAGCGGGTATTTGAGAACATTAACAAATCCACCTTCCCACTAGCAGGAGTAATTCATTCAGCAGGATCTTTATCCGATGGAGTGCTCTTAAACCAGAGTTGGTCAAGTTTTGAGAAAGTGATGTCTCCCAAAGTTCAGGGTGCTTGGCATTTGCATCAATTGACCCAAAACCAGCAATTGGACTTTTTTGTGCTGTTTTCTTCTATAGCATCTCTGTTCGGTTCACCAGGTCAGGGAAATCATTCGGCAGCAAATGGGTTTTTGGATGGTCTAGCTCATTATCGTCGAAGTGTGGGGTTACCAGGATTAAGTATTCATTGGGGTACAGTGTCTCAGGTAGGAGAAGCAGCAGAGCGTGGTGCAGATATTAGATCGCAGCAGCAGGGTGTAGGAGCAATAACGCCAGATCAAGTAATAGAGTCCCTAGAGTTAGTGATGAGTACTTCAAATGTGGAAGTAGGGATAGTACGGATTGATTGGTCAGCATGGCAAGAGCGAACAGATAAATGGTCATTTCTGGCAGATTGGAAAGAAATCACCAGTAGCACCACCCAAGAATCGAAATCAGAGTTTCTACAAAAGTTAGAAGCAGCGACGGTATCTGAAAAACGAGAGTTGTTAGTCAGTCTGGTTAGAACTCAAGTAGCTAAGGTACTAGGTATGAGTAATGGAGAATCCATAGGTTTAGATAAAGGCTTTTTTGATTTAGGGATAGATTCATTGACATCTGTGGAATTGAGGAATAAATTGCAAACAATTTTAGGGTGTTCAATTCCGTCAACTCTAGCTTTTGACTATCCAACTGTGGGTAAACTTGTAGATTATTTGAATCAAGATTTAGTTGAAAAAGAGCAAATATCAAAGACGAGCGAATCACCAAACAGTGCTGTTGATGAAACCGAAGAACTAAAAGGGGTTGCTAAAAAATTAGCCGAGGAGTTGGGATTAGATTTGTAGGAGCAGTTTAAATGAATAGTAACCAGGAACAAAACTATCTCAAATTGATTAAAGTCGCATCAGACAAAATAGCAAACTTGGAGGCGGAACTTAAGACCTTAAAAAGTAATAACAGCTCTCAAGCAATAGCAATTATTGGTATGGGTTGTCGCTTCCCCGGAGGAGGAGCTGGTCCACAAGAATTTTGGGATATTTTACACCAGGGAGTAGATGCGATCTCAGAAGTACCTCAAGACCGATGGAGTATTGATGATTACTACGACCCCGATCCTGAAACTCCAGGCAAAATGTACAGCCGTTACGGTGGCTTTATCGAGCAAATACAAGAGTTTGACCCCCATTTTTTTGGTATTTCTGGCAGAGAAACTATTTCTTTAGACCCTCAACAGCGCCTGCTGCTAGAGGTGACTTGGGAAGCTTTGGAACTCGCAGCACAAAATCCTCAAGAATTGGAGCAAACTAAAACAGGTATATTTATCGGTATCTGTAGTAGTGACTACTCACAAAATTTAGTTAGTCGTAGTACTGAAGCAATTGATGCCTATCTCGGCAGTGGCAATGCCCACAGTACAGCATCAGGGCGAATCTCCTACATACTTGGGCTAACAGGGCCGAGTTTAGCAGTAGATACCGCCTGTTCTTCTTCTTTGGTAAGTGTCCATTTGGCTTGCTCCAGTCTCCGGAATCAAGAATGTAATTTAGCTATTGCAGGAGGAGTTAATTGCTTGATTTCTCCAGGAACTACTATTACCCTTTCTAAAGCCCAAATGTTATCTCCTGAAGGTCGGTGTAAGACTTTTGATGCTTCTGCTAATGGCTTTGTTCGTGGTGAGGGATGTGGATTAGTGGTTCTCAAACGTTTATCAGATGCTTTGAGTGATGGAGATAATATCCTAGCAGTGATTCGTGGAACAGCTATTAACCAAGATGGTCGTACCAGCGGTTTAACGGTTCCTAATGGTCCTTCTCAGCAAACGGTTATTCGTCAAGCTTTGGAAAATGGGGGAGTAGATCCAGCTCAAGTCAGTTATGTAGAAGCCCATGGTACAGGAACTTCTTTGGGAGACCCCATTGAAATAGGAGCTTTGGGAGCTGTATTTGGAAGAACTCATTCTGTTGAGCAACCATTGTTAGTTGGTTCGGTTAAGACTAACATTGGTCACTTGGAAGGGGCAGCAGGAATTGCCGGTTTAATCAAGATAGTCTTACAACTGCAACATCAACAGATTGCACCTCACTTGCACCTAAGCAAGCCTAATCCCTATATTAATTGGTCAGAATTACCAGTGCAGATCCCTACCCAAGTAACTCCTTGGCAAAGAAATGATTCGCCTCGGTTTGCTGGTGTTAGTTCCTTTGGCTTTAGTGGCACAAATGCTCATATAGTCTTGGAAGAAGCCCCCATTCAACTCAAAAGTCAAAAGCAATGGGACTCTACACCTTCCAAAGGTGTAAGGGAAAGCTCGACAAAACAGTCAAAAGTCAAAACTGAAGAAATTTTAGAGCGCCCTGTTAATCTATTAACGCTATCAGCTAAAACAGAAAAAGCTCTCGAAGAATTAGTAGGTCGTTATCACAATCATCTAAAAACTCATCATGAACAAGCTCTGGCAGACATTTGTTATACCGCTAACACAGGACGCGCCCATTTTAATCATCGACTGGCTATTATTGCCTCTAACCAACAGGAATTAGCTGAAAAACTGCTGGGCTACAAAACGAGGTCTGAAGTAGTAGGGCTGTTCTCTGGGTCGCTCCCTAGTATTACCACCTCACCAAAGGTAGCTTTCTTATTCACTGGTCAAGGTTCCCAGTATATCAATATGGGACTGGAACTCTATAACAGCTCTCCTGTATTCCGTCAAGCTTTAGACCAATGCGATGAAATTCTCCGTGGAGAACTAGAGCATCCACTGCTTTCTGTTTTCTATCCTCACACAACAACGGATGAAGTTGATTCATCTTTACTAGACCAAACGGCTTACACCCAACCAGCCTTATTTGCCATAGAATATGCCTTAGCTCAATTATGGCAATCTTGGGGAATTCAACCGCAGATCGTGATGGGTCACAGCGTAGGAGAATATGTGGCAGCAACAATAGCTGGAGTCTTTAGTTTAGAAGATGGTCTGAAACTAATTGCTACCAGGGGCAGGTTGATGCAGCAGCTACCCCCTGGAGGCGAGATGGTGTCGGTGATGGCATCGGAATCAAAAATTCGTTCGCTGATAGCTGCATACACAGACCAAGTTTCCCTAGCTGCGATTAATGGCCCCGAAGCTGTAGTAATTTCCGGTAAAGCTCAAGTAATTGCCCAAATCTGTAGCAAACTAGAATCTGATGGAGTTAAGACTAAACGACTACAAGTTTCCCACGCCTTCCATTCCCCCTTAATGGAACCAGTGTTAGCTGACTTTGAAGCAGTAGCTGAACAACTGACCTACAATAAACCCCAAATTCCTCTAATATCTAATGTTACTGGCCTAAGAGCAGACGAGGTAATCTCAACAGCGAGTTACTGGGTAAATCATCTGTGCCAACCAGTGAGGTTTGCCCAAGGAATGGAGACTTTGCATCAGCAAGGCTATGAAATCTTTTTAGAAATTGGACCTAAACCTGTTTTGTTAGGGATGGGACGGCAGTGTTTATCGGAGATAGAAGGGATGTTTTTACCTTCAATACGTCCTGCTGTGGATGAATGGCAACAAATACTTTCTAGTTTAGGACAGTTGTATGTGCAAGGAGTCAAAGTAGATTGGTCAGGGTTTGACCAGAAATATGCCTATCAAAAACTATTATTGCCTACTTATCCTTTCCAGAGGCAACGTTATTGGGTAGAAGCGGCTAACAATGGACGCCAAAGAAATAGCCTAGTTACCTCACAAGACGCTAGCAATTTAATTTTTCACCTTCCCAATCAAGTGGAAATTGAAGCTGTAGCTCAAAAATTGCAAGAAACAGGAAACTTTTCTCCCGAACAGCTTCAGTTGCTCCCAGATATTCTAAAGGTTTTAGCTCAAGAAGAGCAGCAACAATTGGCAGCTACTGTACATTCAGCAACAGTATTAACTAAGAACGAGCAGCTTTTGGAACAACTAAAAACTGTTTCAGACAGCGAAAGAAAAAACATATTGCTCGTATACATTCAAGGTGAAGTGGCTCGACTGATCGGTATAACAATATCCCAAATAGATGTACAGCAACCTTTGACGATGATGGGGGTTGACTCTTTGATGGCCGCTGAATTGCGAAATGTTTTTCAACGACAGATAGAAGTGGATTTACCAATTGAAAAACTGATGGAAGGTCTAAGCATCACCCAAATTGTAAGTTTATTAAATGAGCAATTATTGTTGCAAGAAATCAGTTTACAAAGCAATTTATCCGAAGATGATTTAATTGAAGATATGGAGGAAATTACATTATGAACCTAGAGCAAGTTTTATCTCAAATCTCCAGTCGAGGTATTAAATTATCTGCGGCAGGTAATGAACTTAAAATTCGTGCCCCTAAAGGATCATTAACACCAGATATTCGTGATACTATTGCTCAAAATAAGGCAGACTTAATAAAGTTAATCCAGCAAAAAAGCAATAATCAAAGTGCAAATTCTATCCCTTTAGTTCCGGTTAAAATAAATGGAAAGCTACCTTTATCATTTCAACAAGAACGCCTCTGGACTGTGCATCAGCTACTTCCGAATAGTTCAGCTCTTAATGTAACTCAAGTTATTAAATTGACAGGTACATTGAATATTCCTGTTCTCCAATCCAGTCTCAATGAAATTGTTAATCGCCATGAAGTTCTACGGACTAATTTTAGTTTAGTTGCAGGTTCTTTTGTGCAGATAGTCGTTCCTAATTTAGATGTAACAATTTCAGTAGAGGATTATCAAGATTTAAGCTCAACTCAGCAAGCAAGTAGTATTAAAGAAGTCTTAGAAGCAGAATCACAATACTGCTTTAAGCTAGAACAAGCGCCTTTATTTCGATTCAGACTGCTAAGACTAACTGATACAGATGCAAATTTGATACTGGTACTACATCACATTATCTGTGATGCTTTATCCAACAATTTCTTGATTAGTGAGCTCTTAACTGTTTATGACGCTCTGCTCCAAGGAAAGCAATCTCCACTACCAGAACTAGAAATTCAATATGGGGATTATGCTGTTTGGCAGCGAAAGTGGTTACAGGGAGAGGTATTAAAGGAAGGAATAAATTACTGGAAAGAGCAATTGACTGGTAAGCCTAGTCTCTATCCCATACCAGTTGACCGCTTACCAATTGCCGGGTCTAATTATCAAAGTCTGAAAAAATCATTTAAGATACCTCGTAGTACATGGTCTATTGTTCAACAACTAAGTAATCAAACAGGTTTAAGCCCCTTCATGGTATTGTTATCAGCATTCTATGTACTGATACTTCAATATTCAGAAAAACCCGATTTTGTGGTAGGAGTTCCTGTATCAGGTAGACCTCATCATAAACTTCAGTTCTTCATTGGCTGTTTTGCAGATTTGATCCTACTTCGCGCTAACATTTCAGGTAATCAAACATTTGAAGAGTTAGTCAATGAAGTTCAGAAATTTACCCTGAAGGCTTATGCACATCAGCACATTCCTTTCAACCATGTATTTGAGTTGATTGAACCTCCAAGATATGGTGAACAATACAGAAATTTATTTCAAATTTTATTTGATTATATTAATGTAGGAGAAATTACCAAAAGCTATTCTAATTTTAGTTCAACTCTAGGGGAAGGAAAAGCACCTATAGATATAGATATATTTTTGGCTTTACTGAAATTAGATGAAGATTTAATCGGGGAGTTAACATACAATGCTAGTCTGTTTGAAGAAGATACAATTTCAGGTTTAGTTGATTCTTACTTGCTGATTTTAGAACAATGTACCTCTGCTCCAAAAACTAGGCTTAATGAAATAGAATTGTCAGAAAAGCTCAAGGCTAAAAAAGCGGAAATAAATAGTATTTCCAGAAAGCAGGCTATGGTAAAGGCAGCCTTAAGCTTACTTCCTGGGGTAGAAGATGGCTGTGTCGTGGCTAGAGAGAATGAATTAGTTGCTTATGTAGTCACTTCCGGTAATTTATCTATAGAGACAATACAATCACACTTACAGTCTAATTTACCTCCTGAATTACTCCCTTGTGCTTATGTACCAGTGTCAGTATTACCCCTAACAGCATCAGGAAAAATAGACGAAAAAGCCCTAGAAGCTATAGCAGTAATCGACTCCAAATTAATAGAAAATTGGGAAGAAAAACTGCGCTCTCATCCACAAATAGAACAAGCAGCAGTAGTAGTACAGCCAAAGCAAGGCAAAGTTCCCCCACCAGTTCATATATTAGACCTAATTCCCGAAGCAACACCAACAGTAAACTTCTCTACCACCACAGCAGCAGTTTCATCTTTGGTAGAAACATCCCAACCAGAAAACCAAACAGCAGTTGTACCCGCCCTCAGTGATGGAGGTCAATTAACAATTCCAGAAAATGCACCTTTAACCTTAACTGAAGCACTAATTCAAACAGCAACTCAGTATCAACAAACAGAAATAGTCTATATCCTTTCCGATAAAGAACAAGTATGCCAAACCTATAGTAGTTTATTGGCAGAAGCCAAATGCACATTAAACGGTTTACACCATCAAGGCTTAAAAGCCGGAGACCGAATCATACTTCAAATCGAATCCCTGCGAGATTATTTTCCTGCACTATGGGGGTGTATTCTGGGAGGAATTCAACCAGTAACTGTAGCCGTAGCTAAAACTTATCAACAGCCAAATGCTGTAGTCAAAAAATTATACAATACCTGGGAACTACTGGAACATCCACCAATATTAGCCAGTGAATCCCTCCTGGAACAATTACAAAATTTGCAAAAAATACTTCCAATATCAGGAGCGCAAGTTTTGTCCGTAGAAAGGATGAGAAACTATTCAGCTACTGAAGAAATTTACCACAGTCAGCCTGATGATGTTGCTTTCTTACAATTAACTTCAGGCAGTACGGGAGTACCCAAATGTATTCAAGAAACTCACCAAGGTATTGTCACCCATATCCATGCAGCTCAACAATTTAATGGATATCAAGCAGAAGATATTTCCTTGAATTGGTTGCCAGTAGATCATGTAGTTCCTATACTAACTTGTCACTTCAAAGATACTTATCTAGGTTGTCAACAAATAGAAGTGGCAACAGATGTGGTGTTAGCCAACCCCACTATCTGGTTAGATTTGATGGAAAAGTATCGAGTTTCCCATACCTGGACACCAAATTTTGGCTTCAAGCTAGTAAGTGATGCTATCTCCAAAGTACCTCATTTAAGTTGGGATTTGTCTTCAGTGAAATTCTTGATGAATGCAGGAGAGCAAGTAACTCCCAAAGTAGTACGAGAATTTCTCAAGTTAGTGGCTCCCTTTGGAGTACCTTCCCAAGCCATGCAGCCAGCGTTTGGCATGGCAGAAGTATGTACTTGCATGACTTATCAAAATCAGTTTGATGCTGCATCAGGTATCCATCGCATCCAAAAATCTTCCTTAGGAGGACAGTTGGTTAAAGGAGAAGCAACCGATACAGATGTCATAGAATTTACCGACCTAGGTGCCCCCGTACCAGGAGTTCAAATTCGCATTACCGATGAGAATGATCAACTGTTACCAGAAGGTATGATTGGTAGGTTCCAAATCAAAGGCAAGGTAGTAACGCCTGGTTACTTGCATAATCCTCAAGCGAACTCAGAAGCCTTTGTGGGAGATGGCTGGTTCAACAGTGGTGATTTAGGTTTTATCCTGGATGGAAAACTGGTGTTAACCGGTCGAGAAAAAGAGTTAATTATTATTAATGGTGTTAACTATTATTGCTACGAAATTGAAGATACCGTTAATAACCTTGAGGGAGTAGAACCGACTTTTACTGGAGCAGTTAGTTTTTCTCAACCAGAAACGGGAACAGAAGGGTTAGCAATTTTCTTTACACCGAAACAGCGACAGCTGGAGTTGAACATCGAATTAGTCAAAACTATTCGGCAAGAAGTATCATCTCAACTAGGCATTACCCCCACTTATGTCATACCGATATCAGGTGCAGAATTTCCCAAGACAACAAGCGGTAAAATTCAACGGGGACGATTGAAAAAGATGCTATTGGATGGGGAATATCAAGAAGTAATCAAAAAGCTTGATATATTACTAGAAAGCAGCAACACCATACCTAAGTGGTTTTACCGCAAAAATTGGCGACAGAAAGAAGCTAGTGTTTTTCCTATTCCAACGCAGATAGGTGCAACATTAATCTTTGTTGATGACTCAGGATTAGGAAATTTATTGTCAGAAAAATTAGATAAATTTCATCAACCCTCGATCCTAGTTTCTTTGGGCTCAGAATACCTTAAAATCAGCGATCGCCACTATATTATTGCTCCGACAAATTTCAACCATTATCAACAATTATTTGAGTGCATAGCAGTTACAAAAACACCTATTAGTCGGATATTACATCTAGGTCATTACCAAGAGCACACCGGAGAAATTAACGACATAGAAAGCCTGGAACAATCCCAGAGCAAAGGAATTTATAGTTTAGTGAACCTAGTTCAAGCCTTAGAGCAAGTTCAAGGAACACAACACCGAGTGCAGTTACTGTTTATAGGCAGTCACACTCAGTTAGTCCAATCAACAGACAAAATAACTTGCGAAAAAGCGACAGTATTAGGGTTGCTTAAAACTATTCCCCAGGAAATACCCTGGTTAAGCTGTACTCACATAGACTTACCAGTAGCAGACATAGAGGTAAATGCTGATTACATTTGGCAAGAACTATGTAGTGTTTTCACGGAACCAGAAATAGCTTACAGAGAAGGGAAAAGAATGGCTTCAGGTTTAGAAGCAGTGGATTTTACATCTGAACCGCAGCAGAAACTACCCTTGAGAAAGGAAGGAATTTATTTAGTAAGTGGTGGTCTTGGAGGAATTGGAGTCGAAATTACCCAGTATATATTAGAGCATTACCAAGCAAAAGTAATATTGGTAGGTCGAACAGCTCTCGAAGAAGCAGACAACTTATCGGCAAAGATGCTGGCGTACCGAAAGTTGCAGCGACTTTCAGGAAAAGTAATATATCAAGCAGTAGATATCTGCAATTTAGAACAGCTACAACAGGCAGTAGCTCAGTCATTATCTGAGCTAGGCGGATCTAAACTAGATGGAATTATTCATCTAGCAGGGATCTACCATGAACAACTGTTATCATCGGAAACTCAAGACAGTATAGCTGCACTGCTACGTCCAAAGGTTTTAGGAACCTGGGTGTTGCATCAACTGCTCAAAGATAATGATGATGCTTTGTTCATCCATTTCTCATCTATATATGGTTTCTTTGGCGCTACAGCTCTAGCTGCCTATTCAGCAGCTAATAGTTTTCAAACCGCATTCTGCGATTATCAAAAAACTCAGGGAAACCAGCAAACCTATTGCTTAGCTTGGAGTATATGGGATGAGATGGGGATGAGTCAGGGATACAAAATGAAGGAATTTAGCCGTGCCAAAGGTTATTATGCTCTAACACCATCCCAAGGAATCTATTCTCTGTTAGCTGCTCTGTGTCACGAGCACAATAATTTGCTAGTGGGTTTGGATAATAGCAAGCCTCAGATACAACGATTGCTTTGGGACGATCGTAGTTTACAACAGTTAACCGCTTATTTTACTGCCAAAACAACAGAGTTTCCCGTCAGTCAATTGCAAGATTTGCAGGTACGCGATCGCTTTGGTACAATAACTAAGATTGTGCCTTCTGCCTTCATTCAGTTGGAGTCATTACCGTTAACAGCTAAGGGTGAGATAGACCGTAAACGGTTGCAGTCAACTCACAAAAATATCCCATCTCAGGCTGAAAATAAACTAGCAAAAACTGAAACTGAACAAAAGATTGCTGCTATTTGGCAAGAAGTGCTTCAACTAGGAGAAATTGGAATTTATGACAATTTCTTTGAACTAGGAGGTCAATCAATACTCCTAATAAAAGTCTATGGTAAATTACAGGAAATATTTGACGTCAAGTTAAAAGTTATCGATCTTCTTACCCACCCAACTGTACATTCATTAAGTCAATTTATTACTGGTGAAGGTGCAAAAGAATCAAGAAAAAAAAGAGAGGTCAGTCATGATAAACGTTTAAATAAACGTTACGCCCAAAAGGAAAGAAGCAATATTAGAAAACAATTACGTCATCGTCGGTAAAAAATGAAATTTGCTTCATTTTTTTGAAGCAAATGATCTAAAAAAAATACTAAAAAAATATGGAGGATTTAGAGGAAATGGAGACTAATTATAATCACGATATTGCAGTTATCGGGATGTCGGGGCGCTTTCCAGGAGCTAAAAATCTGGATCAATTTTGGCAAAATATTCAAAATAGTGTGGAATCTATATCCTTTTTCTCAACAGAAGAGTTGTCCAACTATGGAATTAAGGAAAAACTGATTAATAATCCTAGCTATGTAAAAGCTAGCGCTGCTATTTCAGACATAGATATGTTTGATGCTAATTTCTTTGAGTATAGTCCTAGAGAGTCTGAGGAGATGGATCCGCAACAAAGGCTGTTCCTTGAATGTGCTTGGGAAGCAATAGAGAACGGCGGTTACGATCCAAATACCTATGAAGGTCTAATAGGGATTTATGCCGGTGTTGGTATCAACACTTATATATTAAATAACCTGTATTCTAACTATGATTTTTCTGAAGTAACCAGTCGCTCGTTTGAACAAATGCTGGCTAATGATAAAGATTATCTCGCAACACGCGCTGCCTACAAGCTGAATTTAACAGGACCGGCTGTAAATATTCAAACCGCTTGTTCAACTTCATTAGTTGCTGTTCACATAGCCTGTCAAAGTTTGCTAAACGGGGAATGTGACATGGCTCTTGCTGGTGGGGTATCCATCCAAGTTCCCCAGGCTGGATATTTGTATCAGGAGGGGATGATTCTATCTCCAGATGGCCACTGCCGAGCATTTGATGCTAGAGCTAAGGGAACAGTACCTGGTAATGGCATTGGCATTGTACTCCTCAAGGGACTCGAAGATGCAATTGCAGATGGAGATTTTATCTATGCCATTATCAAGGGTTCAGCCGTTAATAACGATGGTTCTTTTAAATTAGGCTACACTGCGCCTAGTGTGGAGGGTCAATCAGCAGTTATTGCAGAAGCTCAGGCGATCGCTGGAGTGGATGTAGAGAGTATTACCTATATAGAGGCTCATGGTACAGGAACAGAACTAGGCGATCCTATGGAAATTGAAGCCTTGAAAACAGTTTTTCAACAGAATACACAAAAGAAAGGTTTCTGTGCCATTGGTTCACTTAAAACAAATATGGGACATCTCAATACAGCAGCAGGAGTAGCAGGACTTATCAAAACTGTACTAGCTCTCAAGCACAAGTTACTTCCCCCCAGTCTGAACTTTGAACAACCAAATCCCCAGATTGATTTTGCCAATAGTCCCTTTTACGTTAACACTACTTTATCTGAATGGAAAAGCAATGGTACTCCTCGCCGAGCTGGCGTTAGTTCTTTTGGTGTGGGTGGAACAAACGTCCATGCAGTATTGGAAGAAGCCCCACCTGAAGTGAAAACAGAAGAGATATCGGAGCTTCCAGTTCAGCTATTAACCCTCTCAGCCAAAACAGATTCAGCACTCACTGAATTAGTAGCTCGTTATATTACACATCTAGAAACCCATAGCTCACAAACCCTCGCAGATATTTGTTACACCGCCCAAACCGGCAGAGCACATTTCCCTCACCGTCTCGCAGCGATCGCTACCAACAAAGAAGAATTAGCCGAAAAACTGCAACAACATCAAACAGGAACAGAAACATCTCTAGTATATTCCGAACAAAATTCCCCCAACAGCAGTGCCCCCAAAATAGCCTTCCTGTTCACAGGTCAAGGCTCCCAATACATCAACATGGGGAAACAACTCTACGACCAAGCACCAGTCTTCCGTGAAGCCATAGACGAATGCGGTGAAATTCTCAGAACCCAACTAGAACATCCCCTCTTAGACATTCTTTACCCTCAGACAGATGTTGAATCCTTACCATCACTACTAGACCAAACAGCCTATACCCAACCAGCCCTATTTGCCATCGAATATGCCCTAGCCCAGTTATGGCAATCATGGGGAATCAAACCAGATGTAGTCATGGGTCACAGTCTCGGAGAATATGTCGCAGCAACAGTAGCAGGAATTTGGAGTAATGAAGAAGCTCTGCAACTGGTTGCAGCCAGAGCCAAATTAATGCAAAAACTACCCCCAGGGGGAGAAATGGTGTCAGTTATGGCCTCAATCGACCAAGTAACCGCAGCCGTCACCCCCCACACAGAACAAGTAGGAATAGCCGCCATTAATGGACCGGAAAGTGTAGTCATATCAGGTGAATCATCAGCAGTCAAACAGATAGTCGCTCAGCTAGAATCTGCTGGCATCAAAACCAAAAAACTAACTGTATCCCACGCCTTCCATTCACCATTAATGGAACCAATATTAGCAGAATTAGAAACATTAGCCCATCAACCTACCTACCATCAACCCCAAATACCAATCATCTCCAACCTCACAGGTACCACAGCAGACAATAGCCTCACCACAGCTCAATATTGGGCAGCTCATACACGGCAACCAGTCAAATTTGCCTCAGGAATAGAGACCCTGCACCAACTCGGCTATGAAATCTTCCTCGAAATCGGACCCAAGCCAATTTTATTAGGTATGGCACGTCAGTGTTTGCCAGAAGACAGTGGTGTGTGGTTGCCATCATTACGTCCAGGAGTAGATCAATGGCAGTCAATGCTCTCATGCCTAGGGCAACTATATGTACGAGGAACCAAGGTAGATTGGTTAGAACTTGAGCCAGAGTCGAGCAAAAAGAAAGTAGTCTTGCCCACTTATCCCTTCCAACGGCAACGGTATTGGGTAGAATCCAGGGAAAAAACCGAACCAAAAAGCCAGAGGTTGGCATCAGAAAATAGTAATACAGCCATCTTTAACCTGCTGAGTCAAGGAGAAACAGAAGCCCTAGCTCAACAATTAGAACAAGTGGTAAAATTCTCCCCCTCCCAGCAAAAATTGTTACCGGAAATATTGGAGGTATTAGCCCAACAATATCAGCAACAATTGGCAGCAGCAACAATCAAAAATTGGTTATATCAGGTGCAGTGGAAACCTGTAGCTCCCAGTCAGGAAAAAATCAGCTCTCAATTAAGCCATCATTGGTTAATCCTAGCAGACAGCACGGGAGTAGCAGAAAAATTAGCTGCCAAATTACAAGAACAAGGACATGAATGTAGCTTGGTATATCGAGGCGGAAAATATGAGCAACTGGCTCCAGGAAAATATGAACTCAATCCCTGTGTAGCTCAAGAGTGGGAACAACTCTATCAAGGGCTCGATGAAACCAGTCAAAAGCCCTTGACAAAGGCAATTCATCTGTGGAGTTTAGATGTAGTCACCTCAGAAGAATTAACGGTTAAGGAGTTGGAGGAAACTCAACTGTGGGGATGTGGCAGTGTAATTTACCTGTTACAGACAGTGCTCAAAAACAGTGAGTACCCCCAACTATGGGTAGTCACTCGGGGGGCGCAGCCTGTATCACCAGACAAAGAGAAACTAGCAGTAGCAGCAACACCATTGTGGGGATTAGGAAGAGTAGTGTCTTTAGAACATCCGCAACTGTGGGGAGGATTGGTAGATTTAGACCCACAAAAAACAGAACAGGAAGTAGAAATGCTACTGCAACTGCTAGTGAATAGTTCAGAGGAAGACCATCTAGCTTTACGAGGAGAACAGACTTATGTAGCTCGTCTAGTAAAGCAATCAGCCTCCGAATTTGCTCAACCAGTATCATTATCATCAGATCGGACTTATTTGATTACAGGAGGACTGGGAGCTTTAGGGTTACATACAGCCCAATGGCTGGTGGAAAAGGGCGCTCGACATCTTGTTTTAATTGGACGCAGTCAACCTTCACCAAAGAAACAAGCTGCTATTAATCATTTAAAACAACAAGGAGTCGAAGTGATAGTAGCTCAAGCTGATGTGTGTCATGTTGAAGAACTGGAAAAATTATTTGAGCAAATAGACTCCTCTATGACACCACTCAAAGGAATTGTTCATGCTGCAGGTGTAGGAGGATATCAGCCAATACAGCAGATAGAGCTAACTGAATTCAAAAGAGTCATAGCTCCCAAAGTCGTGGGTGGATGGATTCTTCATCAACTTACTCAAGACAGAGAGTTAGACTTTTTTATCAACTTTTCTTCCATTGCTGCAGTATGGGGTTCAGGTCTTACAGCTAACTATGCAGCTGCAAACCATTTCTTAGATGGTTTAGCCCATTACCGTCAAGCTATAGGATTACCCAGTTTCAGTATAAATTGGGGCCCTTGGGCTGGTGGTGGCATGGCTAGTGATGAAGAATTAAGGGAGTTGAGCAAAAGAGGTGTAGACTCCTTATCTCCCACACAAGGGATAGCAGCTTTGGAGCGGTTATTGGTTAGTAGCAAAACCCAAACAGTAGTAGCAGATATCAATTGGAGTTTATTCAAACAACTGTACCAAACAGGAAAACGGCGGTTACTTCTAGAAGAAATTGTAGTTGAAACAACCGAAACACAATTAAAAGAAGAGAACGCAGAAACTGATAGTAATGGGATTTTAATGCAGCTCAAAGCAGTTTCAAATAACGAAAAACCAAAAATATTGATGGCGCACCTTCAAGCTGAAGTTGCTCGGGTTCTGGGAATAACTACTTCAGAAATAGATGTAGAACAAAATTTAAGTATGATGGGAGTTGATTCTTTGATGGTTGTTGAATTGCGAAGTCGGTTTCAAAGTCAGCTAAAAGTTGATATTCCAATTAGCAAATTGACCGAAGAGTTTACCATTGCTGCTCTATCAACCGAGATTCTATCAACTTTAACTACCCCTGTCATGTTTGCTGATTACATAGGAGATACACACCAATATAATCTAGTTCCGATCGCCCCCAATGGTTCTAAGCTTCCCTTCTTTTGTGTACCAGGAGCCATGGGAACAGTTTCCTATCTTTCTCAATTAGCCCAGTATTTAGATCCAAACCAACCTTTTTATGGACTACAATCATTTGGTATTGATGGCCAATCACCGCCTCTGAATCAAATTCAAGATATAGCTTACAAACATATCCAAGCAATACAAACAATTCAGCCCCAAGGTCCTTACTTCCTAGGTGGTCATTCAGCAGGAGCTCGAGTAGCTTTTGAGATGGCTCGACAGCTAACTGAGCAGAATAATGAGGTAGGTATACTGGCTATTTTTGACCAAAGTCCACCAATTCCTGAGTTTCCGATTGTCAAAGCGCAAGGCTATCACGCTCTGATATCCCATATGGTAGTTGAAATAGAAGAAACTACGGGAATAAATTTAAAGCAAGTTTCTGCTGAAGATTTAGCTTCTTTATCATTGGATGAGCAAACCCAATACTTCAAGGAACAGCTTGTTAAAGGTGGTGCTATATCTGCGCAAGTAAATATCAATCAAGTTAGGGCATTGTTAGATGTGCTTAAATCCACTAATGAAGCTTTGCATAATTATCAGCCAACACAGAATCTCTATCCTATTCCAATTGTTCTTTTCAAGGCTCAAGAAATAGTTGAACTCACAGCAAAATGGGATAGCAGTTATCATAAATATAGTTCAACAGATTTAACCTGGGGTTGGAATAAGTTGTCTGCCCAACCAGTTGAGGTTTGTCAGGTTCCTGGAAATCATGGTGATATGATCTTATATCCTCATGTCCAGATACTAGCTCAAAAACTCCAGAAGTATCTTGACCAAGCAACGAAATAAGGAAATAATCATAATTAAGGTTATATAGCGGTTTTTATCCTAATGAGGTACACAAAACTTTTTACCTCTTTCCTCTTCCGAATTTAATGCTCCCTGCTCCCTGCTCCCTGCTCCCTAAAAGCAAAAAAATTGTACCTTACTAGTTTAAAAACCGCTATACCTATGGAATATAACTATATCTTTGGTATAAGGTATAAGTATTAGCAACCAAGTTGAAAAAAGTGATATTCAGCTACTAGCAACTGTAACTAACGAAATAAGGAAATAATCATGATTAAGGTTATACCTATGGAATATGACTACATCTTTGGTATAAATATTAGCAACAAACTTGAAAAAAATGATATTCAGCTACTAGCAACTGTAACTGAAGAAAAATTGAAATCTTACGATAAGTTACGAATGTATGTTGAAGTTGAAAATTTTAGAGGCACAACTCCAAGTGGTGTGCTAGAGGATTTCAAATTTGGCTGTCGATATCGAAATGTCTACTATAAAAAAGTAATTGTGTGCAAAGAGCTTTGGTTGGGTATGCTAACTGTTTTTGCTAGCAAGACAGTTTATCCTAAAATGGATATTAAGCATTTCTATTGGCAAGAAAAAGACCAAGCTCTTGAGTGGATCAAAAACTAATAGTGGGACTTAGGGACTTGCCTTGAAATAATATACCAACTAGGGCTAAAATTAGAGAAGCTCACGGAAGGCTTATTGAGAATGAACAGGGGTATAGTGCGAGCGCAGAGCGCTCGCACTATACCCTCCACCCTCGTTGAACAATAGTTCAAGTAAATTTATAAATAATATTATAGCGTTTCTAGGACTCATGAGGTACAGTAACAACAATGAGTAAACCAGTTACGAATATTTTCTTGAGTCACCTTCAGCATTGCGGAGGTAATCCCATCAATTAAATCTGTATAGGTTCTTGCTCCGATTTTTTTCAAAGTACTTTTAACTTTTGACCAAAAATTTTCTATCGGTTCTCTTGGTGCGCGTTCACGCTTAGCTTTGAAAAAGCGCGGGGTCGCACCGCGAAAAGTCGGGAGAGTAGGGGGGTAAATAAACTAATTTGGCTCCAGCTTCTTCAATCACTTATTTTACCATTTCTCCCAAATTGATTTTGGCATTATCCATAACCACACAGGCATTATCCCAAAGTTTTGGGACTAATTTTTTCCGAATAAATCCTTCAAATGTCACTCCGCCCACTGACCCATATATATTTATTGAAGCGAGCACTTTTGACCGCGCTGCATCGCTAAATTTCGCTCTTGCCATTGAGTCCTGTCGATAATTAATAGTAGATATCCTTGATGAATTACCTTCAGTTTTTGGCTTCGTATTATTTGTTTTAGATTAGCAATATGAGGGGAAAATTATTGTTTTATAATTTGCTTGATTATGGGAAACCACAAAAGTTTGGCACTTAATTGATGTAAATCCAAAAATCTTTGCAGACTTCGTACTCGACTCGGATATTTTATCGGCTGAGGAAATCGTTCAGCTAAGTCCGACAAGCGTACATTTCGATACCTTTGTAAAAGTAAAATTAACAATTGTAGTGTTAGATATTGGCCAGGAGTCAGATGAGTCTCCAACACCGTCTGGTAGAATTGTTCGCGTAGCGTGGCCGAAAGGCCAGGAAACATATTTGCTTTGGGGGAGGCTACAGAGACCTCCCGATTTTTTGGGCTTAGGGTTTGCTTAAAGCATTACTCTCTCTAGTTTACAGCCCCCTTGTCACCCCTTGAGGAAAGGGAATATCAAGACCAAATTATTTATCTGCCACACAGTTATAGTATTTCTAAATAGCTCATGAAAACCCTTGACTACTCTCCCCGACTCCCGACTCCCGATTCCCTCGGTGCGCTTTCCGTAGGCGAATTAAATTCGCCACGGGTCGCACCGCTCCCGACTCCCGACTCCCAACTCCCGACTCCCGATTCCCGATTCCCGGTTCCCTCGGTGCGCTTTCCGTAGGCGAATTAAATTCGCCACGGGTCGCACCGCTCCCTACTCCCTACTCCCTACTCCCTACTGACAGCTGATAGCTCAATTCATATAAGTTTCCACTAAACTCAAAATCTCTTGTTCTTGAAATCCATCCGCTAAATCTTTGAGTTTATTAGCAAAAGGCAGATAGTTTTCATGGAGATGTTGTATGAGGATAGCTCGCTCGCGAATCTTTTTCATACTGCCGAGCATGGCCAATTCGTAGAGTACTTCCATTTCCTCAAGGGGCGGCGGGATAATTGCTGCTGTCTGACCTGAGATCGTGCCATTTTTCATCAAACCCATGTCATCAATTGGTTCATACACCCACTCAATCGGTAAATATTGCCCCAATAAAGCCAATAATTTATTCTGGTCAATCGGTTTGGACACAAAAGCTTGACAGCCGATTATATTACTCTTGTTCTGATCCATATCCAGGAAGCTAGCTGAGACAGCAATGATGGGTATGTCTTTAATTTCAGGAATTTGTCGGATTTCGTTAACAGCTTCAAAGCCAGTTTTAACTGGCATGACTAAATCAGTCAAAATCAGGTCGGGGTGAAGTTCAGCCGCCATATATACTGCTTGTTCACCATCCTCGGCGGTGACGATATCAAAGCCGATCGGTGCGAGCATGTTCAGCAAAACTAAGCGATTTTCCAGTTGGTCATCCGCTACCAAGATTTGGCATGGTTTACCCTTGTAGCCCTTAATTTGACCCACTATTTCCGGTTTGGCGTTGGTAACGGTTTTGACGATAGGAAAGGGGATGTCAAACCAGAAAGTAGACCCTTTACCTAATTCACTGGTTACCATCAGTTGACCCCCCATTAACTCCACCAGTTGCTTAGAGATAGCTAAGCCTAAGCCAGTGCCAGCAGAGCGCCGTTGGGTATCACCCACTTGTTCAAAGGGTTGGAAAATTGTTTCTAACTGTTCCGGGGACATGCCAACGCCGCTATCAATGACTTCAAAACGGATAACTGAGGTAGTGATAATAGAAGTAGTGATAATTGAAGCAGTGTGTTGTTGCTCAATTAAGCTAACTCGCAAGGTGACTTGACCATGGTCAGTGAATTTGACAGCATTGCCCAAGAGATTAATCAATATTTGTCGCAACCGTTTCTGATCAGCTTGAATCCCATTGGGTAAATCGCCCACAGGGTCGTATTTGAACAAGATATCTTTTTCTAAGGCTCGCATGCGAATAATCGCTACCACACTTTCGATGAAAGTTTGAAAATGTAAGTCACTGGGGTAAAGTTCCATTTTGCGAGCTTCAATTTTAGATAGGTCGAGGATATCGTTGATCAGAGTTAACAAATGGTTGCCGCTTTGCTCAATAATAGTTAAACCATCGATTTGGTGGTTGCTTAGATTCCGGTCTCGCTTCAGGATTTGAGCATAGCCAAGAATTCCATTGAGAGGAGTACGCAATTCATGACTCATGCTAGAGAGGAACTCGCTTTTAGCTTCGTTAGCCGCATCAGCCGCTTGTTTGGCTTCTGCTAATTCAGCAGTGCGTTCGGCAACTTTCTCTTCTAAATTGCTGTAAAGTTGAGCATTTTCTATGGAAATAGCAGCTTGGGAGGTGAGCAGATTTAAGACTTCTAATCTGTCTGAAGTAAAGGCTCCACTGGTGAGATTATTTTCTAGATAAAGTAAGCCAATTAGTTTACCTTGATTGATGATGGGAGTACACATCAGACTCCGGGGTTGCTGACGGATAAAATAGGGGTCAGCAGCTAAGATAGTCTCAACAGTAATATCATTGATGACTAAGGTTTCCGATTTCCGTTTAACATAATTGATCGCACTTTGGGGAATATCTGGGCTTTCTTCCACTGGCATAGATAGCACTAAAGCGAGTTGATTAGCGGTTTCCATAGCCTGGAGCACTAACCTGTCACCTTTTACCAAAATCAGAGCACATTTGTCAGCGCCTGCATTCTCCATCAGCACTTGCATCAACCTGGAGAGCAACTTATCTAGCTGGATTTCCCCAGACAGGGCAAGGGATGCTTTGATCACCGTAGCCAAGTCCAAAGCGGTTGAACCGTTGGTAGTGGTGGTATTAACCCCTTCAGTGGTGAGGTTGGTGATCGTCTCCCTGCTGGTGAGATTGATAGTTTTCTGGCTAAGAATGGAACCGAGAAATTGGGGATAGCGAATTTCCAAATCCTCCACCTTAGCTTTTGCACCCCAGTGACTATAACCATAGTAGGCACAACTCAGGTAGGCTTGGGCAATGGTTTCTTTACCCCACTCCAAGTAGAATTTAGCCGCCAGTTCATTAGCCAGGGCTTCGTCTTGGATGTATTGGTTTTCCTTTGCTCCAGCAATGGCGCGGTCATAATACTCTATGGCTTCAAGCTTTTCACCCAAAACACGATAGCGCTCCGCTTCTACTAAATAAAATTTGTGCAAATAATTCATCGGGGCATGGTCTGCCCATTTTTTGATCTTGTCTTGATTTTTAGCTATCTTATCTAAACTTTGTTTTTGTTGAGCTTGATTCTGTTCAGGATAGAGAGCTAAGCGAGTTAGAGAATCGTACCAATAGAAAACGGCAACAATGAAAACGGCTGGTGCTCCATCTAAATAATTTTCGGTAATGGTGGCATTTTGCCAAGCTTGCTGATAATCCTGAAATAGATAACAGAGGAATAATTTGTACAGGTGTAGGGTGTAAATTGCCCTGAGGTTATTGAACTCCTGATGGAGTGGGAGCATAATCTCTTCGTCGTAGACTTCACCTTTGAAACAGCAATAATTTTCAGCTTGTCCTAGCAAGTTTAAGACCAATTGCCAGTTGATGGCCGTAAACTGACGTGGCATCTCTTGCTTGAGTTGATCAATCCCTTGATGATATTTGGCAAAGGTCTGGTCAAGCTCAGCCAGCTCCAAGCCGAGCCACAAGGAATGTTCTAAGTAGAACGTTGCACAGAAGGCAGATTGGTCAAAATCTCCAGTTTCTACCCCTACAGAGTAACCTTCTAGCAAAGAGGTTAATGTTTCTTTCAGATGCACTTTCCAGGGTTTTGTTCCGAAATTGACCACCAACAGTACTGTACATTTAAGCTGTTTAGCATTGAACCGTGCTAATAACCTCAGAGCCAGTTGACCGAAGCGATAGTTGCCATCAATATCTCCACAGAGCTGCCAGAGAATGACTGCATAACCTGCATAGGACACAGCAGACACAGGACAATTGCCATTTTGGAGGGAGAGATTGACCTCTTTCAAAACCACTAACGAAAACAGTAGAGGATTGGTCAGATAAGCAACTGGCATCAGTCGCCAGAGGATACTCATCGCCGCTAGTTTTTCCGGTGCGGTCATCACCGGTAAATTCATTAAGTCCTCAATCTCTTTACCTTCTAAACCTGACTGTGTCTGATGTACTGCCAGCCCAATATCTTCTGGACTGGGCTGTTGGGGCAGTTCTATCCCCAATAATTTCAGCACTTGCAGCCCAGTGGAAATGGCTTGCTCACTCTGGTTTTGAGCTTTATAGGCGTCAATCGAGACTTCATAGGCTTTGATTTTGTCCAGTAGTGTTTTCCCTTGTGCCAACACCACCATTACCATTTGCTCCATCTGCTCAAAGTCGGTATTGAGGTATGCTGCCTCGGCGGCAGCTTGATATAGGGCTAGGGTTAGGTCATACTGACGTTGCCAGCTATTTTCCCCCAGCAGTTCCAGACCTACTGTTAAATATTTAAAAGCCGCCCCATAGGCCGTCGCCGCCTTCGCTTTTTCTCCAGCAATACGATTTAATTGAGCTAATTCATCTCGCTGAGCTTGATCGGTGATTAACTCCACACCATAATTCAACTGATTGACAATATCAAAAATCTTCTCTTCTCGTTCTGCTGTGGGGATATTTTTCAACAGCAGTTGTCCAATGGTCAGGTGGGTTAACTGTTTCTGGTCTTCCGGAATCAGAAAATAAGCCGCTTGCTGCACTCGGTCATGTAAAAACTTGTAACTTGGGGATTGGTGTTCCCGTAGCGTGCGCGTAGCGCATAAGGGGATTGAGAATTGGGGATTGGGGATTGGTAATTGGCGGAATTTTTCCTCAGTGCTCGATGGTAAATTACTATTAACGGTGAATAATTTGTAAATTTCAGTGGTGGGTAAAACCAACCCTTCTTGCAGGGATTGCCATAAATAAGTCCCTGTCTCCATGGGGGATTTATCATGGATAATCGCCAGGGTATCCAAATCAAATTGGTGGCCAATACAAGCCGCTAGTTTCAAGACATCCTGAGTTTCTTTTGGCAACTTCTGTAACTGAAGTGCCATAAATTCAACCACATCATCCGTGAGGGCCAAGCGTCTAATTTGAGCAATATCACACTGCCAATACCCTTGATCAAAATTAAAGGTGATTAATCGGTCGTGATGGAGGGATTTCAGGAATTGGGTGGCAAAGAAGGGATTTCCTTTAGTTTTCTGAGCTACTAGTTTGGTTAGGGGTTTTGCCAGTTCTATTCCACAAGTCAGGGTATCCGCAATCAGATGGTTTAAGTCAGATTTACTCAGGGGTTCGAGGGTAATTGTATTCAGTGGGACGCCAACTTTGGCCATCTCGGACAAAGTGAGCATCAACGGATGACTAGGATTTACCTCATTATCTCGATAAGCACCAATTAGCAGTAGATGTATGGTATTAGTTTCTGCCATCAACAATTGCAGCAACTTCATCGAAGCCGAATCTGCCCACTGCAAGTCATCGAGGAAAATCACCAGGGGATGTTCCTTGGTGCTGAAAACTTGGATAAATTTACTAAAGAGCAAATTAAACCGATTTTGGGCCGCCGTACCGGAAAGTTCTGGAGCCTTTGGCTGTTTACCGATAATCCCTTCTAATTCTGGAATCACATCCACCATCACTTGACCATTCTCACCCAAAGCAGACAGAATTTGTGCTTTCCACTGCATCAGTTGGCGATCAGTTTCGGTGAGTAATTGCTCCATCAAGTCCCGCACTGCTTGGACTATGGCACTAAAGGGAATATTACGCTGGAACTGGTCAAACTTACCTTGGATGAAGTAACCCCGCTGCCGCACAATCGGTTTTTGGACTTCATTGACCACAGCGGTTTTACCAATCCCGGAAAAGCCAGCTACCAGAATCATTTCTGTAGCTCCTTGAGTGACTAGCTCAAAGGCGGCGAGTAAGGTATCTACTTCTGCTTGACGCCCGTAGAGTTTTTCCGGAATTACAAAGCGATCGCAAATGTCTCGACTGCCCAACTTAATCCCAGCGATCGTGCCAAATCTGTGCAAGTGATAGGAACACTGTTCTAGGTCATACTTGAGTCCCAAAGCACTCTGATAACGGTCTTCAGGATTTTTAGCCATCAGTTTACTGATAATTTGGGACAGGAGTGGGGGAATAGCGGGGTTAAGCTGGTGTGGAGCTAATGGTTGTTTAGCAATATGACAGTGAACCAACTCCATGGGGTCAGTAGTGCTAAAAGGTAACTCTGTGGTGAGCAGCTTGTAGAAGCTTACCCCCGTCGAATAAAAGTCACTGCGGTAGTCAATGCCCCGATTCATCCGTCCCGTTTGTTCCGGAGACAGGTAAGCCAGGGTACCTTCGAGGCAGTTAGGACTAGTCAGGATTTGGCTTTGTTTCGGGAGTAGGGAGGCAATACTGAAGTCGATGAATTTGACTTGACTGGTGCTGGGATTAATCAGGATATTGCTAGGCTTGATGTCTTTGTGGATCACTCGGTGGCGATAGAGTCCGTCCAGGATGGAGGCGATTTGAATTGCGATGTCGAGAAATTCCTGAATAGGACTTACGAAGTTTAGTTGGTTTTGCCAATTTTGGGGGGTAATGATGTCAAAGTCCCCCAAAATTGGGGGATTTAGGGGGCACTTGCGTAAGTCCTGCTGAAGTGACTGCTCACTAAGCATACCGGGATGCTCTAGCTGATCCGTTATCGGTCTTTGGTGCAAGCTATCAGTGGTATACTCTTCCAGGGAGATGCCACCAAAGTCTTCCATCACCAATACCAACGTATTGTAGTAGGACTCCAAGCTATAGATTTTGATAATTCCGGGATGGTCAAGATTTTTGGCAATGGTGTACTGATTTCGGAACTGGACAAGTTCCTGGAAGCTGGGGTAGGGCTTATTAAGCAGTTTTAGTACTACTGGTGTGTGGTCTGAGTTCCTAGTGCCACGATAAACTAGGGTTCTCGACCCATGGTAGACCAGGTCAGTGATGCAATAGCCTTTAATGTTGGGAGGAGTTGTGTTCATAGGTGACATAGCTAGGTGAGGGTATAGAGCCTCAGCGACCAATTCAACCGGACTCACTTTATAGATTTCCCGTTTCCTCCAGACCAGGTAACATTGAGCGAGGCACTCAGGGGTGGGGAGGGTGGGGAGGGTGGGGAGATGGGGAAATGGGGAAATGGGGGGATGGGGAGATGGGGAGATGGGGGAGATGGGGAGATGGGGGAGATGGGGAGATGGGGAGATGGGGAGATGGGGGAGATTTTGATTCTTCAACCAGCTAAGCTTGGCCAAAAGCCCACGCGATCGCGTTCAACCTTCAACAGCCTATTTATACCTACTCACAAACCGATGCTATCGGATAAACAAAGCTAAACTAAAAAAAATTACCGAAGTGACAGTAGCGGGGAATCTCAACAATGCTCAAACCCAAATTAACCTTAATTGCTTTCCTATCAACTACTGGAATTGCCAGTGCTGTTTTGTTGGGTTCAGTTAGTCCAGCTGAATCTTGTATGTACAAGAAGTCTATTAACTACATAAGAGCTGAGCAAGTGAATTGGTTACGCTCTCCTTGGGCAGCGGTTATTACCTTGCCAGGACTAGCTATGGCAGCAGCTTTGTACCTGGGTAATCGCTATTATCTAAGCGATCGCCAGTGAGCTTGTCAGCATTCAGCCGTCAGCATTCAGCCGTCAGCTTTGTGGCACAGGCTTCTAGTTTGTGGCACAGGCTTCTAGTTTGTGGCACAGGCTTCGACGCATCGGACCTAACGTAGCGTGGCCAAAGGCCAAAGCTTACCTATTTTATTCACAAGCTGATAGCACCTCAAGTAGCGTGCGCGTAGCGCATTAGCTGATAGCTGATAGCACCTCAAGTAGCATGGGCATTAGCTGATAGCTGATATAGCAATCCGTGTAGGAATTGTGCGAATTTTTGTTCCCTGTTCCCTACTCCCGTCTTGATGCAGTCGCTCATGGGGGAAACCCCCAAGACCGCGCTGCATCGCTACTCCCTGCTCCCTGTTCCCTGTTCCCTGTTCCCTGTTCCCTTGGCTATAGCTGATAGCTGATAGCTGATAGCTGATAGCTTACCAAAAAATTGATTACAATACTATAAAATAGTAGTCATAAATCAGTGGAGAAATCACTAATGAGTCAGGAAATTGATCAAGATTCAAGAGTTGAACAGGAGCGCCAATCAGAAACAGCCTCTGTCAAACCAGAGGAAGTAACTTATACTCAAAAGACAGAGCGCCTCCAAGCCTTTACCCAACTAATTAAGTCAGTCGCTCCACTGATTTGGACTGTAGTAATTATTATTGTATTCATTCCCTTAGTCAGCAAACTTATAATCCCCCATTCGACCAATCCTGCTCAAATTACCCCCTCGACTGAATCAACAGTTGTTATTGAACCTCGTCCCGACTTTAGTAAAGTTAATCAAGCAGTTGCTGATGCCGTCAAACAATCTCACGCCAGTGCTGAAGCGTTTGCCGCCCAGGAGTTAGATGTTTGGGAAGCCGAGTTAATCCCTCGTGTGGATAGTTTTTTGGACTGGTATTTTGATTATTTCAATCAGAAAAAGATGGAGCTTTCAGTTCCTTTTATGTGGGGAGCGTCGGCTATCATGCATCAAATCAATCCCAACCTCCCCTCTGGCAAGGAAGCAATTGACGAAAAACTTACCGAGACGTTCCAAAAAGAATTTTCTAAACGAGTACTGCTTCCTCAGAATGCTCAAATGAGGATGGAACTAATAACGAATGATACGATTGAATTATATATGGCTGAGTTGGGCAACAATCTTAGTGACATCCAAAGCGAATATCAAATTCCTCAAGGTCAGTGGGATAGATATATTAACGAAATTTCCACTACTATTAATGATACAGAAGGAAACTTATCCAATATTTCCCTAAAATTGTTAATTGGCGGTAGTGGTTACTTAGTAGCTAAACCTATTCTGGTTTCCATGGGAGGAAAAGTAGCCAGTAAAGTTAGCACCAAACTAGCTGGCAAAGCGGCCACTAAAATGGCCGCAAAAACCGGTGGTTTAGTGGCAACAGAGTTAGGAGCAAGTATAATTGATCCCCTGGCTGGTATCGGTTTATTGATTTGGGATGTTTGGGATTACCGTCACACCCTGAAAGTAGAGAAACCTATTTTACGCAGCAATATATTAGGATACTTAAAACAGGTCAAAAAATCTCTGTTGAACAATCCAGAAACTGGGATTATGACAGCAATTTATCAGTTAGAAGATGGGATTTTACAGTCAGTTGAATCGTAAGCAGTCAGCGGTCAGCGGTCAGCGGTCAGCTGAATGCTTACGCAGATGTTAAGCTGCTAATACGGTTTCTTTACTTCTAATCCCTTCCTCTGCGTACTCCTGTAGAACAGGCTCATAAATTTCAGGAATAGTGGGATATTTCAGACCTGTAAGATTCAGGGAACCTTCCAATAATCTTCTAGCAATCATTGCAGCGGTCTTGGAAGTCAGTTGTGAACAGATGGAGTAATGGTCACCCTGTTTAGCAGAAGGATTGGTTATAGAAATGATGCGTTCTTTTTTGTCGGGGTATTGCACGAGCATGTCGTAATACATGATAATTTGATCCCTTTCTGTATCCCCTGGCTGATAAACGCCCAGTTTCTGAACCAGTAAGTCAGAGATTACATCACAATAGGAGGGCGAATCTTTGGGGGGAATAATCCGCTTGTCCTCAAACAGACCCAGCCATTGATAGCGCATGATAATATCATGGGAAACTGGTATACCCAATTTCTGAGCAACCAACGCTTTAGCATCACCATTTGTGCTGCCACACAGTTCTAGCACAATTTCCTGATAAGTTTTCTGAAGCAGCTCAGGGCGATATTGTGTATCTGAGAAGCCAAGATCAATCAATCCCTGTAAGGTCTCTCCCCAACCGGGGTATCTTAATGTTCCATGATAGAAGTTTCTAACATTATCAATACCGTAAACCTTAGGGTATAGATAAGCTCCAGAATCTGAATTTGGACGAGATTCAAATGTCCCTATATTGGGAACTTCAACCGTTCTAGTTTCTAAATAAACTTTGTCTCCTGGAATCAGGGGTATCTGGGAGTCCTTGATCCAGTCTCCAGAGCCATCTTTGATCTTAACCGAAGCAAAAATAGATTTTTTAGGAGCCCAAAAGCACTTATAACCAAACGGATTAATATTAGGATTACAGGGTAGTACACCAACATGATACCAGAGATCGATAATCTCTCCGCCCTTAGCATGCACATCGTCAATGAGCTTTTTACCGATCATGCTGCCATATCCAGGATCTGTGCCAGCCTCTGTCACAATGGCAATGCCTTTTTCTTTTGCCTGTTGATCCAATTGTTCGAATTCTTGCTGAGTCTTGAACAAGTAGCCGATATGGCAGGTCATGATCAATGACACACTATGTTCCAGACAGTATTTTGTCACAAGGGGCTGATAGGGACCGGGTAAAAAGCTGATGACAATACTACTTTCTTTAATCAATTGATCAAGAGCCTGATTTTCAGGATTTGACCGATCAATGTCAATAGGAGAGAAACTGCGCCTTGAATGCTGATTGACAATTTCTTCTGCAGTCATCTTATTCCTAGAGGCTACAGTAATGTGATAGCCTCGTTCATTCAGATAGTCGCACAGAGGAGCAACTGACACACCCGAACCTAATAACAAAATGTTTTTCATCTCAATATCCTCATGCATTATCAACAATTAATTCAGGGATTACAACTGTATTAGGAAGATTCAATAACATCAGCACTATATCGGCTATAGTTTCTGGTTGAATCATCTTTTCTGGGGATAAAGGAGAAGAGTCCTTTACCATATTTGTGTTAACCCATCCTGGGCAAAGCGCCGTTACTCTTACACCATCTTCTTTAGCGGCATGCAACATGGCATGTGATGCCGCTAAAAATCCAAACTTACTGATAGAATAGCCAACTTTACTGTCTTCAATGTATTTAGCACCGTTGGAAACAATGTTAATAATCCGGCCTTCACTGCTCTGACGCAAATACGGTAAAACCAAACGTGTAAGACGTATCGGTGCTTTTGTATTTACATCCAGCATTTTATCGAGTAGTTCCTCATTATCATCTTCAATATCCACGGAATGAAAAATGCCAGCATTATTAATTAGGCCATCTATCCTATGAAAGACATCGAGTGTTTTTTTTATCCATTCATGTTCTGTATTTGGATAAGCTGAATTATAGGAAACCAATAACACCTTATCCTTTGGCAGTCCTAGAATATCTTTGGTTACCCGATCTAACTCTCTGACGCCAAGGCTGAGAAGAAAGCCATATTCATAGAGTTTGAGTGCAATTGCTTTGCCTATGCCGCGATTAGCACCTGAAATCATAACAACTTTTTCCATGGTATTTTTATAAGAGCTTTGCCTGCTTATTCATAACAGCTTTTAAACATCGTTGCCGATAATCAGCATAAAAATGGTCAGTATGGCCTTCTTGCAATTTGGTGAGAACCCATAGTAATTCCCTGAGCAGGATGGCATCCTGGTGGATGGCGAGTTTATCTCTATTCAGAGATATTTTTGAGTATGCTTGAAGAAACAGCTCAGTTTGCTGGTTATCGAGATGGTGGAAATGGATAAATGCAGCGAGATCAGAATAAATATCATTCATTCCAGCCATTTCCCAGTCCATAAATATAGTATTTTTTTGACCTTTCAATAAATTTCCGTAGTAAAGATCATTATGGCAAAACTTGATGTCACTAGATTGATGGTACGCATCTAATTTATTTCGTATTGTTTCAAAAAACACTTTGAAATTTTTTATTGTATCATTAGATTTTTTTAATGAATGCCAGTATCTATCAAGTAAATCTTTAATATGATAGGTATGACTAATCGGTGAAAGTTCATGAATTTTACGGATAGATTCCCCAAAACTATTCAGTGCTGCTGCAGTTCTGATTTCTTTAAAAGTCCAGACTGGCACATCAATAAATTCAGTAATTATTGAGTTGTTTTTGGGGTCAAATGCGATCGGCTTCACTCCAAGGTCTGCACGATATACTTTTTTAAGAATTGAATATTCTACTTGTCTGTTAATTCCCTGCACTTCTGATCTATGACAAATTTTTATAACAAAAACTCCACTATCTGTATAAACTTTAAAGTTTTGGTTATTTTTTCCTTCGGTTAATTTTTCAACCCTGCTAATAGCTACCTTTTTTAGGGAAGGGAGATTTGAGAATACCTGCTCTACAACAATCCGATCTGAGTTGTAAAATCCAAAGGGCTGAACACCTGATTCTGCCAAGGTCAGCGTTTCACAAATTATTTCCGACTGCTGTAGTTGATTCATCAGGATTCCCTTGCCTATGCCTAATTGTTGACTTTTAACGCTGAGCTATGGTGACTGCTAAGGATGTGTCTCCAGACTGTAGCTGACATAACTCCAGTTCTGGTAGCCTGGTATGTGCCCAGGGTGGTAAGCTCATCTAAATTTGGTATAGATTGTAACTTGAAAAAATCTAATTAAACCAATTTTTGTTAGAATTAGGAAAAATAGAGCTCAAAATAAGTACATTTGTTCTACTAAATCGCTAAACTTTCAACAGGTGCGACCCGTGATGGCGAGCAATCCCTTGACCGTAGGTCACGCTACGCGAACGCCATCACGGAAAGCGCACCTAGTATTTTGAGCAATAAAGAATAAACCGTTGCGAACGCGCCCCGCGTCGGCGAAGCCGAATTGCCATTAGGATTGTTCAGATTTCTCAAATCACATTCTCAATAATTCCGAGATTATTGAGAATGTAGGGTGCTTATTGACATTGACGCAGCAGATTTCAGGTTTGTGACACTATCAAAGAACTTTTATAGCGTTTCTCATAGCTATTAAAAGATTTCAAAATTAATAAGCAAAAATACTTATCCTATGAATCTCATATCCAGTAGGCATTTCAAAATAAGATGCGTTTACCCTGGTATAGCACTACCCATTCATATTAGGACATTCCTAAACTCCGAAACTTAGTCATAGGTTACTTCTGACTTCTGACTTTTCACTTGCGGACTTGCGCGTAGCGCTATAAATGTGCCCAATGCCTTGACATATCCCCAAAAGTTAGATTAGACAATCAATAACATATGCTTACAGTTTAAACCGGATTGGATATTACTCAACCTGGGGCATCCTATGGAAATTTCCTTAATTAAACAAGGGCAATTAAATGCCCAGAACTGGTCTGGCTCTGACATAACACCAGACCTATCAGTGGTGGTACCAATCTACAATGAGGTGGAGAGTTTGCCCCACCTGATTGATGCGATCGCATCCACCTTTACCGATACTCAGCTCAGCTATGAGCTTATTTGTGTCGATGATGGCTCTACAGATGGTTCAACCCAACTGCTCAAGGAACAAGTCCTCTCCCGCCCTAATTTGCGAGGGGTAATTTTGCGTCGCAACTATGGTCAAACCGCTGCGATGGCAGCTGGGTTTAATTATGCTCGGGGTCGTGCCATTGTTACCTTAGATGGTGACCTACAAAATGATCCAGCTGATATTCCCATGCTGCTTGCCAAACTGGAGGAAGGGTATGACTTGGTTAGTGGCTGGCGTAAAAATCGACAGGATGCAGCTGTGACTCGTTTACTGCCATCCAAAATTGCCAACTGGCTGATTGCACGCACCACTGGGGTTAAACTTCATGACTATGGCTGTTCTCTGAAGGCTTATCGCTCGGAATTGGTAGCGGACATGAACCTGTACGGTGAGTTACATCGGTTTTTACCAGCCTTGGCATTTATTGAGGGGGCAAGAATTACCGAGTTACCCGTGCGTCACCATGCTCGTCGCTATGGTAGTAGTAAGTATGGTCTGGGGCGAACGTTCCGGGTGCTAATGGATTTGTTGACCATCTTCTTTATGAAGAAATTCCTCACCCGACCCATGCATGTATTTGGATTACTAGGTCTGAGTTCCCTAGGCACGGGCATAATCATTGGGGCTTATCTGACCATTCTCAAGCTAGGTCTGAATGAAGATATCGGGGATCGCCCTTTACTGATCTTGGCAGTACTCTTGATCTCGACTGGTGTACAACTGTTTAGTCTTGGTCTACTCGGAGAACTACTGATGCGTACTTACCACGAATCTCAGGGAAGACCGATTTATCGGGTCAGAGAAGTGGTGTCCTCTAATGTTGAACAACCTTAGTGATATCAATTGCAAATCAAGTTGGTTAGTGGCTAACCAAAGTATCATCAGCCCCCATTCACCCATTTAAATTGTGAATGGGGGTGCTTTGGGGAGATAGGGAGATGGGGAGATGGGGAGATGGGGAGCTCACAGGGGTAGGTTTTTTACATTTAGGGTCAAACGGGGAGTGTGGGGAGGGTGGGAGGTGTGGGGAGGGTGGGGGGAGAGGAGATAAGAGGAGATAAGAGGAGATAAGAGGAGATAAGAGGAGATAAGAGGAGTTTTATCTATTTAGAGATTTCGTCAGATCCGATCGAAGGGAAATGGGGAGATGGGGAGATGGGGAGAATTATCCCGGCAATTAAAGTATAATATAATACATATTTTTCGGAGTTTGTACGTAGCGAGGCAGCAAGGGAACAGGGGAGGCAGCAAGGGAACAGGGGAGGCAGTGCGGTCTTGGGGAGGCAGCAAGGGAACAGGGGAGGCAGCAAGGGAACAGGGGAGGCAGCAAGGGAACAGGGGAGGCAGCAAGGGAACAGGGGGTCTCCCCCATGAGCGACTGCCGTGGTTTCCCCCATGAGCGACTGCCGTGGTCTCCCCCATGAGCGACTGCCGTTCCCCCAGCGACTGCCGTGGTTTCCCCCATGAGCGACTGCCGTTCCACGGGGCAAACAGCGGTGCGGACGCAGGTTCCGCACACAGACCCATGCGCCATGAGCAACTGCCGTGGTTCCCCCCACTCGCGCTTTGCCGTGGTTTCCCCCACTCGCGCTTGGGATCAAGACAATAAAAGTACCATTCCGCCCCTTCGTAAAAAACCTACCCTTGTGAGGGGGAGTGTCGGGAGTGTCGGGAGTGTGGGGCCCGGGCGCGGGAAGTGTGGGAAGTGTGGGAATTTTCGCCCGAATTTTTGCCTAATTGCATGCATGGAGATGCACCCTGGGGAGATGCTCAGATGCTAGACCAGCTTTTGCACAAGTGGCTCGTACTCAAATTTAAATGCATATTAGCTTAGCCACCAACCAAAGGGATTTCTTGAAGATTTGAAATTTGTAAAGATTATATGAAGTTTCTCATCAAGATTTGATTAAGCTCCAGATTACAAGTTGATTTGGAGAATTTATTTAGGTTCTAATTAAAATAGATTTTTTTTCGATAAAAAATCCCTTCAAACCAGTTCTGCATAACACTTAGTTGGGCAGTAGGGTTCATCCTCAGGGAATAAATTAGGAGCAGTTTGAGTTTCTAGTGAAAGCATTATTTAATCCATTTGTATCGGTGTTTACCATTGAGTCATACATTCTTGCTCAGTGAGGGCTGTTAGTCATAGCTGAAATTAACCACTGGTTATTGTAAAATTCTTTTAAGCTCTACCGGAAACTTACTGAGCAATAGTGAAGTTTCAATCAATGTGGCTTATAAATGGTGCGCTCTGGCTCAGGGTGCTTTGAAGATAGAGGGAGATCAACGTGTATTTAAAGAGCAAAACTGATCGGCTTGAGGTCAAAAGCAGCAGGGATAAATTGACTGTCTGGGATAATAAACCAGTCTCCTATGATGAACGAAATGTCAGTAGGATGAACATTCTATTACTCGCTCCTCATCCGTTTTATCAGAATCGTGGCACACCCATCGCAGTCAACCTGGTTTTGAAGGTGCTTTCTGAACGGGGAGACCAAGTTGATGTCGTGACTTATCCTGAAGGGCGTGACATCAAGTATGAAAATATCACTGTATACCGAACCCCTAAGCTTCCTTGGGTTCGCAATATACGACCAGGCTTCTCCTGGAAGAAAATCGTCTGTGATTTTTTCATGTTGCTTGCTGTAATTCGCCTAGTGACTAAGAAACGCTACGATTTGGTTCATGCTGGAGAGGAATCAGTCTTTATCGGTTTAGGGCTCAAAATCCTGTGTAAGATTCCCTATATCTATGACATGGATTCATCTCTAGCCCAACAAATGATTGAAAAGTATCCTTGGCTACAGATTTTTTCGTCAATATTCAACTTTTTTGAAGGACTGGCTGTGAAGAATGCCAAAGTTGTGGTTTCAGTTTGCGATGCTTTGGCAGCAGATATTCAAAAGTACAAGCCAAGGAAAACTGTAGTTATTCCAGATATATCGTTGCTTAACTCTAATCTTTAACAAATTAATAAAAAGTCTTTAAAGTTAGAATAACTATTTAAAACCTCCAGACTTTATAATTTTAGTTAAATAAATTGAATAATTATTGTTAATAATGATGAACAGAACATATTGTTTTGATGCCCTAATAATACGTTTTATTTTGTAAGGAAAGATAATTATAGTAAAAATGTGCATGTTTGTGTAAAATTTTGCTGAAAGATTCAACAGTTTCAAGATTCAACTTCAAGATTCAACTTCAAGATTCAACATTGGTGTAACTATGTATAGTACTATTTATAGTAATCTCAGACGTGAGCTAGGAATCCATAATGTCCTCCTGATGTATGTGGGCAATCTGGAGAGTTATCAGGGGATTGACCTACTTCTAGACAGCTTCGCGTTGACCCTTGAGCAGACTGATCAGGCTGAGTTAGTCATTATCGGTGGAGAAGCGGACGACATTCGGAAATACACGAATAAGGCTCACTGTCTTGGGATGCAACAACATGTCCATTTTTTAGGACCGAAACCAGTTGATCATCTGGCTATCTATCTGGAGCAGGCTGATATTTTAGTCTCTCCGAGAACTAAGGGTAAAAATACCCCGATGAAACTCTACTCCTATCTCGATAGTGGCAAAGTCTTGTTAGCCACAGATTTACCAACCCATACCCAGTTGCTAGACAATCACGTTGCTCTGCTGAGAAGCCCAGATGCCAAAGCTTTCGCAGAGGGAATGCTTGATCTGATCACTGATGAAAAGCTACGACTAAGGCTGGGCAGTGCTGGCAAGAAATTGATTGAGAAAAGGCATACTTATGCGGCTTTTCGGGAAAAATTAAACAGTCTTTATGATTGGCTACATCACGAGTTAGTAGAGCATATAGCGTAACCAGACAACTGATGAGAAGGAACCTAGTAGAGTTAGCCAGAAACTCTTACGACCTAGTAGTGATCGGTGGTGGGATCTATGGAGCTTGCGTAGCTTGGGAAGCAACCCTCAGGGGATTGTCAGTGGCCTTGGTGGAAAAAGCTGATTTCGGTGGGGCTACCTCTGCTAACAGTTTGAAGACCATCCACGGGGGATTACGGTATCTGCAGCATGCTGACCTTAAACGGATGCGTGAATCCATTCATGAACGCACCAGTTTAATGCGGATAGCGCCTCACTTAGTTCATCCATTACCAGTGTTGATTCCCACCTACGGCCATGGGATGAAGGGAAAAGAAGTGCTATCTGTGGCACTTGCTATCAATGACCTAATCAGTTGCGATCGCAATCGCCAACTCGATCCCCAAAAACACATATCCAATGGTCGGGTAATCTCTAAGCAGGAGTGTCAGCAGCTCCTTCCAGGAATTCCTCACCAGGGGCTAACTGGAGCAGCAGTCTTTTATGATGCTCAGGTCTACAACTCTGAACGGTTGACCCTCTCTTTTCTACGTTCAGCTCAGCAAGCTGGGGCAGTGGTGGCTAACTACGTAGAAGTGACTGGATTTCTTCAAGCTGGAAATCGGGTCACAGGTATTCAGGGGCAAGATGTGTTAAGTGGGAATCAATTCGACATCCGCGCCAAGACTGTGGTCAACACCAGCGGACCATGGACAAATCGGGTATTGAGTTTACTGAAACAACCCCAGCAGCAACCCCAGCAGCAACCCCAGCAGCAACCCCAGCAGCAACCCCAGCAGCAACCCCAGCAGCAAACCAGAGTTCCCCTGGCCAAAGCCATGAACCTGGTGATTCGCCGTCCCCTCTGCCAAACCTATGCTGTGGGTATTTCCACTCAGAACCACTATCGTGACTCCGATGCCATAGTTAACAAGGGGTCTCGCTTACTATTTATTGCGCCCTGGCGTGGTAAATCCCTGGTAGGAACATCCTATGCTGTTTGGGATCAAGACCCGGATAACCTCAATATTACTGAACAGGATATTCAACAGCTACTCGATGACATCAACCAAGCATGGCCATCGGTTAAACTCAACCAAGCAGATGTAGCTTTCGTCCATGGTGGCTTGCTTCCTAGAACTGGCATTACTGAGACCGGAGAGCCACAACTGGCTAAACACTATCAACTCTTCGATCATGCCAAAGAAGAATTGCCAGGATTGATCTCAGTGGTTGGGGTGAAATATACCACTGCCAGAGATGTGGCTGAGAAAGTCGTTGACCAGGTATTTCGGTCATGGGGCCAAAAGCCTCCCAACTCCCTGTCATCAGTTACACCAATTTACGGTGGACATATCGAACAATTTGAAGTGTTTTTGCAGACGGAAATCCTTAAGCAACCCTATGGACTGGGGCAGGAGGTAATGCGCCGCCTCGTGTATAACTACGGTAGTGCCTATCAAGATGTACTGCTATATTTGGAGCGAGGATCAGATCACTCCTGTACACCTACTGATGATTTAGCTGTATTCAAAGCTGAAGTCTTGTATGGGGTTGTTGAGGAAATGGCTCAAACATTAGGTGATGTGGTGTTCCGGCGGACAGAACTGGGTAGTGCTGGTCATCCCGGAAACGAGGCGCTCAGAACCTGTGCTGAGGTGATGGGGGCAGAATTAGGATGGAGTCAGTCACAAATAGAGCTAGAGTTAGACAAGGTTAATCACATTTTTAATGTTGGAGGTGTATTAAGTCAGGACAAAAGTATTGGAATTGAAACCCTTAACGGTCCGGTGAGTTTATCCCAGAAGATCCGTTGAGGTTTTGGTGCAAGATTTTAGCTGAATCCGCTTGAAACAGCAGCAGTTTATGGAAATCAGGGAAGTTCTAACAGAAATCCATGGTAGCTACCGCTCAAAAGCATCAATTAATCCTGATTGATGGTCACGTTCACCTTCATGACTGTTTTGATATCGATCAACTGCTGACCTCAGCTTGGGAAAATTTCCAGCGATTTTCTGGTCAAGCAGGTGATCAAGAAAATTTTAAGGCTGTATTATTGTTGACAGAAATAGAGCATCAAAAATGGTATAACAAGTTAGCTGATTTAGCTCAAAACAATAATCAGTATAGGGTAAGCCAGGGAAAAACTTGGATGTTCCACCGTACCCAGGAAGATTTATCCTTATATACCTGTAACTCCTTAGGGCAAGGAATGTTCTTAATTGCTGGTCGCCAAATTGTGACAGCGGAAAACCTGGAAGTATTAGCCTTGATCACTGACCAAAACCTTGAAGATGGTTTACCCTTAGACGTAACCATTAAAGCAATTCTGTCTGCCGAGGGAATCCCTATACTCCCCTGGGGAGTTGGTAAATGGATCGGACATCGGGGAAAACTATTACATAAGCTCTTGGAAGACAGGAATTTTCCCAAGCTTTTTCTAGGAGACAATGGTGGACGTCCTGTATTCTGGTCACGACCAGTTTTGTTCAAACAAGCAGAGAAAAAAGGATGGCGGATATTACCAGGAAGCGATCCACTTCCTTTGGCTTCTGAATCTTGTCGTCCTGGAAGTTTTGGATTTACTATCCAGGGTTCCTTGAGTAATGAAGAACCAGGAAAAGATATCAAGGAAATGCTACTCAATCCCCTGACACCTATTCAGGGGTATGGTTCTCTAGAAAACCCCTGGCGATTTATTCGTAACCAATTAGCAATTCGGTCTAGAAAAAATAGCAATTAAAAATAAACAAATGACTAAAGGAATTTAACAGTGGTTTCTACAGGTGATTTTCCCGAAACAGCCGATATCGAAACATCTTCTGATGATTATGCCTCCCGTTTTGCCGGGGAAATTGGGGCTTGGCTACTGAAAGTCCAGGAAGACGCAACCTTGAAAATGCTGACTCCTTATCCTAAAGCCACTATCCTTGATGTGGGAGGAGGACATGGTCAACTCACAGGGGCTCTGATTCAAAATGGTTATCAACTCACTGTGCTTGGTAGTGCGGATGTCTGTAAGGGGAGGATTCAGAATTTTATTGATGCTAATCTTTGTTCCTTCAAGGTGGGCAATGTTTTGGATCTACCTTACCCAGATGGAGCTTTTGATGTTGTGATCAGCTATCGATTCCTGGCTCATGTGACTCAATGGCAGTCTTTTTTAACTGAACTAAATCGAGTAGCAAAGCAAGCAGTAATCCTAGACTATCCTACAGTGAGGAGCGTAAATGCTATTGCCCCCTATCTATTTAAGTTCAAGAAAGGGTTGGAAGGAAATACACGAGAGTTTGTCTGTTATAAAGAACATGAGCTTCTAGAATTTTTAAAATCTCTTGGTCTGAGCAAAGCTGAGCGCTATCCTCAATTCTTTGTGCCTATGGTACTGCATCGCGCTTTAAAATCTCCATTACTGTCATCAGTTATGGAACAATTATTTAAATTATCAGCACTAACCTATGTATTTGGATCACCCGTGATTTTGAAGCTCACTAAAACCTGATGAGCATTCGCAAAATGAGCATTCGATAAAAAGGAAATACCCACACCAAACTAAAAATTGACGATCTTAAAGTAGATTGATTGGAGGAACACCGTGAGAATATTAGTAACAGGGGGCACAGGTTTTACAGGTAGCCATCTGACACGCCGCCTAATACAAAAAGGTCATGATCTTGTTGTCCTTGACAATAAACCAGGTCTGTTTTTTGATGAACTCAAGGAACTAGGAGCAGAAATTCACCTGGGTAGCGTTGCTGACCGAGATATTGTAGACAAGGTGACCCAAGGCTGTGATGTGGTTCACCACTTAGCAGCAGCATTTCGCCAGGTAAACCTTCCCCAATCAGTGTACTGGAACGTGAATGTGGAGGGAACACGCTACCTATTGGAGGCTGCTCTCAAGTATGGGGTGCAGAAGTTTGTATACTGTAGCACCTGTGGGGTTCACGGAGATGTGAAGCAAACACCGGCTGGTGAAGATGCGCCCATTGCCCCTGCGGATTACTATCAATACACCAAATATGAAGGGGAAAAAATCATTCCTGAATTCGTAGAGAAGGGGTTAAAGGTGGTAAGTCTGAGACCTGCGGCTATCTACGGACCCGGGGATCCAGAACGGTTTTCAATCCTGTTCAAGCGGGTGAATAAGGGACGCTTTTTAATGTTTGGCGATGGCCTGTCTCATTACCACCCCTTGTATATCGATAATCTAGTCGATGCTTTTGAACTGGCTGCGGATTCAGATAAAGGCAACGGGGAGGTATACCTGATCGCTGATGAAAACTACCATAGTCTCAATGACTTGGTTAATGCGATCGCAAAAGCCCTTGACATTAAACTAAACCTGATCCATCTCCCGTTCTGGCCCCTTTGGACAGTTGCCTTTGCCACCGAGATGGTGTACAAGCCTTTCCCAGGAGTCGATCCCCCTCTGTTTCGGCGACGGGTCGATTGGTTCCGGCAGAATCGTGCCTTCAGTATTGAAAAGGCTAAGCAGGATCTCGGTTACCAACCTAAAGTAGATCTTCCAACCGGATTAGTACGAACAGCTGAGTGGTATCGGGAAAAGGGCATCATCTGAAAGTAGCACAAACCTTTCAGTGTGGGTAACTTACCAAATTTGGAAAAATTAAAGAGAGATTAAACATGAACAGTCACAGCGAACAGGCAGCAGCCCGTTTTGATGAGTGGGCGAATTCATACAGTGAAGACCGGATTTCCTCTTGGTTCACATACTACCAATCAATGGCCATGTCCAAGCTAAAACTTCCAGAAAGAGATAGCTTTTTGGACGTAGGTTGCGGTACTGGTTGGGCTGTTAGAGAAGCTGCCAAACAGCTCAAATCAGGTAAAGCCTGTGGCATCGACATCTCTCCAAAGATGATCGAGAATGCCCTAGCTCAAACTCGGAATGGACTAAATCAAACTATAGAGTTTCAGGTTGCTAATTCTGAGGAGATACCCTATAAAGACCAATCCTTTAGCTCGATTATCTGTACCTTTTCTATTCATCATTATCAAAACCCCGTCCGTGCTTTGTCAGAGATGAAGCGAGTTCTGAAAGACGATGGCTCGATTGTAATTTTAGATTCAGCCAGAGATGTCTCCTTTCCCATCTGGCTGCAAGACCGGGGGCGGCGATACTTTGAAAAAAGCCACGTTAAATACTATACCACTAAAGAAATGAAGGCTCTGGTAGCAGAAGCTGAATTACAACTTGTTGGTGAAATCACGACCGTTAATAAATTTATGGATCATAACAAAGTGTTTACTGGTTTGATGTTACTTGAATGTAGGAAATGAAGAGTATTTTGCTGTAATCAGTTGCCGTAATTAGTTGCCGCAATCACTTCTTGCAATCAGTTGTTGCTAAAAATCAGGAGTTCATTCAGATGGAACAGGGTAATTTCAAGGTTAAGGAAGTCAGTAAGGGTAAAATTACCCGCTGGCAACAGTATGCAGCATTGGTCGTGGGGAAGACCGAACTGCTGAGCTTCCTAAAGTATGAAATAATTACCTTCTTTTTGATGAACTTGCCTGGAGCATTAGGGCTATATCTACGGAGCAAGTTTTATCCCCTGATTTTGGGAGAGGTGGGGTCAAAGGTCGTCTTTGGACGGGGGGTAACCCTCCGCCATCCCCACAAAATTCGGATTGGTGAGAATGTGATTATTGACGACAACTGCGTATTGGATGCCAAAGGGCAGTCGAATTCAGGCATTTCCCTTGGGGATGGGGTGTTTGTTGGTCGCAATTCCATTATCTATTGCAAAGATGGGGATATTGAAATCCAACCTCAGGTCAATATTGGAGCCAATTGCCAAATCTACTCCAAATGTCTCGTGAAAATTGGCAAAGGGACAATGATAGCAGCATACAACTGTATCTTGAGCGGCGGTAGATATGATTACAACTCCGAAGTCCCCTTAGCAGAGCAAAGTAGCTATACCAACGGACCAACCTTAATTGGGGAGGGCTGTTGGTTGGGTACTAAAGCCGTTGTTTTGGATGGTTTATCCATTGGCGATCGCACTGTAGTAGGGGCGGGAGCAGTAGTGACTAAGGATCTTCCCGCTGGTGTAGTGGCCATGGGTGTTCCTGCCAAAGTAAGAGAACAAGTTTGCTCATAACAGCTCATAAAAGTTTGTTGTCTTTTAGATAGCTTCAGACCTGACCCATTAACCAACAGAACTAGAAGTCACTATATTTTCTTAAAATAACTATATTTTACGGTTTAACATGAAGCGAAACATTCAAAAATTAGCACAACAAGAATACGATCTCCTGATTGTTGGTGGTGGTATCAACGGCGCTGCATGTGCCTGGGACGCTACGCTTCGTGGTCTTAAAGTTGCCCTCCTGGAACGGGCGGATTTTGGAGGAGCTACTTCTTCTAATAGTGCCAAAATTGCTCACAGTGGGGTTAGATATCTACAGCACGCTGACTTTAAGCGGATGCGAGAATCCATTAGCGAACGTGCTACACTCATGCAGATCGCCCCCCACTTGATAGATGTGCAGCCTTACCTGTTGCCAATTTACGGGCACGGCATCAAAGGATTAGAAACCATGACCCTGTATTTTGCCATCTATGATCTATTGAGTAGGGATCAAAGGCGGGTTAAGGATTCAGCTCGATGCATACCCAACTGCCAAATTCTTTCCAAGCAAGAAGTCTTGAAGATGTGGTCCAGCTTAGATCCCGATAAGCTTACCGGTGGTGCAATTTGGTATGAAGGACAAATCCACAATACTGAGCGATTATTGCTGTCATATCTTTTATCTGCCTCTGAGCGGGGTGCAGAAATAGCTAATTATGTCGAAGTTGTGGAATGTATTGAATCTGACAATGTTGTTGTCGGTGTCGAAGCTAAAGATTTAATTAGTGGAGAAACAATTAAAGTTCGTGCAAAAACAGTATTAAACGCTTGCGGTCCATGGATTGTAAAAACCTTGAATCTTTCTAGAGAACAATTCAAGGACTACGATCTTCATGCTTCCAAAGCCTTTAGTTTCATTACACGTCCGCTTACTAAAGATCATGCGGTAGTATTCCCCATCAAACCGATGTACCGCGATCCCCAGGCTATAGTGAATAAAAAGTCAAGTCTTGCCTTTGCAATTCCATGGCGCGGTTATTCATTGGTGGGGTCTTTGCACTTGCCCTGCGAAGATGATCCCGAACGTGTTTCAATCTCTGAGGAGGAAATTCAAACCTATATTGACCTGATTAACGAGGGTTATCCCGAAGGAAAGCTGCGCCGTGAAGATGTACATCATGTGTTGTGGGGTATCATACCAGCGGATCGAGAAGGTTCAGCGGCACCTCTGAAGCATTACCGCATTTTGGATCATGCCAAGGAAGATGGTCTTGAAGGTCTTGTTAGTGTGGTTGGTGTCAAATACACAACCTCCCGTGATGTGGCTCAAAAAACAATAGATCTGGTCTTTCGCAAGCTCGGACAAGTATCACCATTACCAAGTACAAAGAATACTCCTTTGTGGGGTGGAGATATTGAATATCTTGATTTGTTCATGAATCAGGCCATTGAGCAAGAGTCAGATCAGTTGAGTCCTGAGGTAGTGCGCAATCTTGTGCGAAAGTACGGTTCAGCTTATCAGGAGATATTACGTTACTTAGACGAAAATCCGGCATGGGCACAAGTACTACCAAACAGCGATGTCATCCAAGCGGAAGTTATACACGGGGTTCGTGAAGAGATGGCTGAGAAATTGGTCGATGTTGTTTTTCGGCGCACTGATCTCGGCTCTGCAGGCTATCCAGGTGACGAGCCCCTTCGCGTATGTGCTCAACTGATGGCTGGTGAACTTGGCTGGAATGAAGCCTACACAGAAGCTGAGCTGCGCAACGTGGTAGATTCCTACATTATCCGTCCCAGGACAGAAGTGGTATGCCAACCGTAACTATACTCTTAACAAGATGCTGGTTACAGGGCAGAAGGATTGATAGAACAGATGAGGGTTAAATGGGAAAAAGCTCGATACTTCGCTTCTTGAGAATTGCGGTAACAACCGCTCTGCTAGTTTATGTTTTTCACAAAGCAGGATTGTTAACGCTTCAAGGATGGCGGAACTTATTTGATACCTTTGCCCATACCAAACTGATTTTTCTGTTGGCATCAATTTTGATCTTACCAATACTTGATTTTGCCAGCTCAGTCAAGTGGTACTTTCTCTGTCGCTCTTGTGGACTTTCAGTCGGTCTATGGCGGCTCTATGCTTACTACGTAATTGGTAAGTTCTTTAGTCTAATCTTGCCCAGCAGTATCGGCGGAGATGTGATTAGAATACATGAGCTAGGGCGTTACACAGGACGTTATGCTGATGCTGCAGCTGTGGTATTTGTAGAACGTTTCAGCGGTTTAGCGACCCTAGTGATGCTGGCACTAATTGCAGTAATCGTTAACTTGCAGGTCTTTAATATCCCTTGGCTCACCATTTCCCTTAGTATTGGTATCCTTGGATTAGGCTTTATATGCTGGTTAATTGTTGATGATCGTCCCTTCAATCTCTCCCAAAAACTTTTTGGTGAACGACTGCCTATTTTAAAAAAAATATTTAGTAAGATTGAAAAATTTCGCAATGCTGTACTGCTTTACAAGGATGATTCAGGAGCCCTTGTTTGGGCGTTAGTAAACTCCTTAATTTTTTATTTTTTGTCTGTAATCAATGTCTGGGTTAGCGCCTTGACATTTAATGCTGACATTAACTTTATAAGCACCCTAGTGGCGGTTCCTGTGATCATGTTCATCATGAATCTACCATTTTCTATTGGTGGTATTGGCTTAACGGAATTTGCCTATACTTTTACTCTCGGTATTTTTGGGGTTAATCCTGCTGTAGCGATTTCGACTACCTTGCTGATGCGATTAAAGACATTTATTGATGCTGGTATTGGTGGTTTGCTTTATCCCTTAGTAAAGGGCGAAAATTCAACAGCAAGAGAATTATCTAAGGAGATTGAGAAGAGTTACAATAAACAGTATAAAGATTAGTGATTAGCGCGTTTTTATCTGGGTGGTAAACACACTTATTGCAGGAATTGGCATCCATGCAAGAGTAACCCACTCCTAACCCCTCCCAGGAGTGGAAAAAGCTCCGGATTTTTATTTGACAATAAAAAAATCCCTCCTAGGCTTACATCTCAAATACAAACCCGCTTATCTTTGTTTGATTGCTACTTTGAGAATAGTTTGAGAAAATAGGGAAATGTCAAAGCAATCGCCCAAACTTTATATCCAGGATGTTACCTATAAAATAGCCTTGTTTTTGATCGTTTGCAGTGCATTCAACTGGGGATGTGCAGCAAAATGGAATAGCAAGGGCGTTGATTTACCCTATTCCACCATCAATCCTCAGACTATCCAATTAGATTTACCTGCTGAAGACGATAGAGCAGGTGGTTTGATTACGGCGGATGTCGATGATGATGGCAAGAAAGACTTTATTATTACCAAGCCCGGTCAGATCGCAGTTTACACTTATTCTGGGCAAAAGCTCTGGGGTAGGGAGATCAACCTCCAGGTAACTGGAAAATCTGAGTACCAGGGACTACCTGGATTGCATGGCTCGGGTGTCCAAGCAGCTGACGTGGATGGGGATCAGAAGACGGAGGTCTTGTTTTTAACCAAAGACAATACTCTTCATATTGTCCAAGGTGACAACGGACAGAGCAAGGGAAGTATAAAAATAGAATCTCCACCAGGTACAGAACGTTGGGAGCACTTAGTAGTAGCCAATTTCCGGGGCAAAGGCGATCGCGATTTACTACTTCAGGCCACTAATGCTGAAGGATACCGTAGGGGTCGTTATCTAGCAGCCTATCCCCTAGACAACCTACTCAAAGGTGAAAACCTTGAACCTTTGTGGACCCGAGATGATTTCCTTGCCAATGCTCACAATGGGGCACGGGTGGCAGATCTCGACGGAGATGGCAAAGATGAGGTTTTGGGTGGGACAATAATATCACCATTAGGAGAGCTACTGGTGCGAATTCCAGTAAAAGGTCATATTGACTCCCTGTTTGTGGCTGATGTGCGTCCAGACATCCCAGGATTAGAGGTAGTAGCTCTGGAAGAGAACGGTGGCAATCGGGTTTTCCTTTATAACCGCGATCGCGTAATTTGGAAAACCCACTACAAGCATCAAGAACCACAAAATGCTGCCATTGGTGATTTTGACCCCCAACGACCAGGATTAGAAGTCTGGTGCCGCAGCCGTTACCCGAAACACCAGAAACCCTTTGTCTTTGATGCCCAAGGTCAACTGATTGCTGACTATCAAATGGATGATGTTGCTCCCAAGGGATGGACAGACAAAGGTGTAGAGGTGATCTTCTCGATTGATTGGACAGGAGAGTTGAGGCAATTAGTGGCTGTCAAAGAGCGCCATAAATCAGGAGACGTCGGGATTTTTGATGCCCTGAGTGGGGAATTTCTCCATCGGTTCAAAGAACAGGCAGATCGACTTTACGTTGCTGATGTGTCTGGGGATTGGCGGGAAGAGGTGATGGTTCTCAATGGGAATCAGCTGCATATTTACAGCAACCCCGAACCAAATCCCAATCTTGATCTGCCACGGCTATGGACTCAAAACCACTACCGCCGCAGTAAGATGACTTGGAATTACTACAGTCCATAAAGTGAAAAACCATGGAAAAAAGGTTAGCTGCTAAGAAAAAATTGATTCTTACGATAATTAAATGCGGCGTTTCCATAGCGCTACTATCTTGGGCATTGCGCAAGACAAATCTGCCCGACATTTTCGAAGCTGTGAGTTCTGCCAACATTCCTCTGTTAATGGCAGCGTTTGTGGTCTACTTAGCCAGTTACTACATCAGAGCTCATCGGTGGCGGGTACTGCTTTTGGCTCAGAATGTGAAAGCTACCATCCCTTACTTGTATAAGTCCTACATGGTCAGCATTTTCTTCAGTAATTTTTTGCCCTCCACCATTGGTGGGGATGCTGTTAGGGCTTATGATGCCTGGCGGTTGGGAACGAGCAAGTCAGTCGCACTGGCCACTGTGTTTTTGGATCGTTTCCTCGGTTTACTAGGTTTGATGCTGTTTGGCCTCGGGGCGCTGTTTTTTTCTCAGAAATTGATCGCCCAGTTACCATTACTTCACCTGTGGGTGATGCTAGGTACGGCAGTAATTATGCTTGTAGTCTCGATGATTTTCATACCCTCTCAGAAGATTTCAAGCGTTATTAGCAAGATCAAACTACCCTTTTGGCACCACATAAAAAACAAGGTATTGAATATTATTAAAGCTTTCCTTGCCTTTGGTAACCGCAAACATGCCTTGGCTATGTCTATGGGGTTGTCACTGATGGTGCAAATCAGTGTCATCGGTCATTATTACCTAATTGCAAAGGCGCTGGATTTACCGGTTCCCCTTCTTAGTTTCTTTGTCATCATTCCCCTAGTCTCCTTGATCATGGTGTTGCCTGTATCGATCAACGCCATTGGTCTCCGTGAGAATGCATTTGTATTCTTTTTTGGGGCTTACGACTATAATCTTGGCAGACCCGAAGCCATTGCCTTTGCTTGGCTGGCTTACGGAATCGTGATCATTCAGGGGCTGCTAGGGGGAATTGTATACGCTTTGCGCAAGTAAAGGTGATTAACTCAGATCAGGTGTACGGCTGATCAGGTAATCGGATGATCAGGTAATCAGGTGTAATGGTGATCAATAAACAATAGTCAGAGCAAATATAAATTACCAATTACCAATTACCAAATATAAATTACCAATTACCAATTACCAATTACCAATTACCAAATATAAATTACCAATTACCAAATATAAATTACCAATTACCAAATATAAATTAATCACATGCCATCACCAGTAGGACACACATTTGCCGGTATTTGTGGATTTGTTCTGGCACGCCCTTATGTAGCTTGGCATCAGCAAACTCGGCTGTTGTATGGTTCAGTATTGCTCACGAATTTGCCAGACATAGACATTCTGCCTGGATTGCTGCTGCTGGGAAATCCAGGAGCTTTTCACCGTCAGGCCACCCACAGCTTGATAGTAGCCGCCGTAATTGGCATCTTTGTTGCTTGGCTAGTGGGACGTTGGAGGTTAAATCGGCTCCGGTGGGGAATTTGGGCAGCTCTAGTTTATGGCAGCCATATCCTGTTGGATATGCTAGTAGCTGACCCAACAGCACCTTTCGGAGTCCAGGCACTCTGGCCTTTTTCCCTAGAGTATTTTATTTCACCTATTACCATCTTTGCCCGATTTGATTATTTTAATCCAGAATTGGGTATGCTACGCACCATCTTGAGTATTCCTAACTTCTTGGGAATACTTTGGGAAATCGTAGTACTTACACCCTTGGTAGGACTGGCATGGTATGGGTTTGGGAAAACTGACGGCAGAAAACCATTGGCAAGATAGAGGCCAATGGTGATGGAGTGATCAGGTGTAATGGTGTAATGGTGATGGAAAAAATTATAGATATTTTGCATAAATGTCTAAAACAAGACCCATAACTAATATGAACGTGTGTCCCAATTTACTTTGGCAAAAGGTTCATTGTTCTATGTTGATGGCGATCAACTATCTTTCCTGAGCCATGATGAACCCTGGTCTGATCACTGTGGTTCTTAATATTGATTCTAGATAAAGTTGGTCAGGTGCATGAAAGCAGAAAAACTTAATTCGGCAGAAACCTCAATCCAAGCCGATTGGCTTTGGCAATGGATTCCCATCGCCTTAATTTTGCTATTGGCGGCTGGGTTGTACCTCTATCAACTCGGCACAGAGAGCCTGTGGGTGGATGAACTCTACAGTGTTAATGATGCCAAACGCTTACCAGGCCGTCTCAGTCTAATGCGCCCACTGTATTACATTCTGCTGTGGCTGTGGATGCAGTTTGGCAGCAGCGATGCTTGGTTGCGGGGGTTGTCTGTCTTGTTTGGATTGGGCAGTGTATTTCTAACTTACCAGCTTGGTCGTCGTGTAGCGGGAAAGGCAACGGGATTGATTGCTGCCCTCCTCTTGGCTCTATCGCCCCTGTTCATCAATTTTGCCCAAATGGTTCGTATGTACACCCTAGGCACTTGTCTCGGTCTAGGTGGTACCCTAGCGCTAGTGCATGCTCTTGAGAATCCTACTACCACCTCAATGGCTTGGTGGGCTAGCCTAAGACTGTTGGTAACCCTAACTGCACCACTCAATGCCACCCTGCTCTTCGCGGACATCTGGTTAGTATGGTTTCGGTTTCGCAAGCAACGCGCTACATTATTAGCTTTCGGCAAATGGCTATTGCTAGTGATCCTGTTGTGGTTACCCTCTTTGTTCACCCTAGTTTCTGCAACCCTTCCCTTCCTAAGCAATGCCCTTAATCTCATCGCCAAAATTGATCCATCGGCTACTCGACACTCATTTCCCAGTTTTGTGGATGTTTTACGTAAGTTAAAGAACTTTACTGCCTTTCCGTTTCCTTCCACATCGAAGCTGAGTAGCTTGTTTTATCAATCCTACAGTCTACTATTAGCTGGCTTGGTCGGTATTGCCATAATCCACAAAAACCACAAACCACGCCTGTGTTGGATTGCTGCTTGGGCGTTTATACCGTCAGTCATGATTTTTTTAGTTTCTAAACGATTATGGATAGACCGCTACATACTGTTTTTATCCCCATACATTTTGATTATTCTGACCGCTGGCTTGATGGGATTGTGGCGTTGGAAACGGAGTTTAGCGATCGCAGTAGCAATTATCTATACCATTACCGTTAGCAGTGGGCTAATACGCTATTACACCGTGCAGGATCGCCAAGATTGGCGAAATGTAGCGCAAACGATTAGCATTGGTGAAAAACCTGGTGATACCATCGTGTTATCCATAGGTTCGCGAAAAATGACCTCAGCGTTGGGTCATTACTATAGTGGAGATGCCCCGATCTATTCCCTCAGGAAACTTTGTCCTTCTGATCGAGTCAAAAAGCCAGTCGTAGAGGAAGCACTAAATAACTTGCCACCTATTCCCTCGCGGCTCTGGCTAGTTTGCGGCACAGGTTTTGACGAACAAAAGTTTCGCACTGTTTTCAAAGAACATTTCCAGCTGGAAACACACCAAGAATTTACTAACGAAAACTTTTATAGACAAAATGATTTAATGCATCTATTTTTGGTTATACCCAATTCTCCAAATTCTACTGATTTCCCAAATCCTACTGATATCAAAAAAAAATCAACATCGGTCTAAGCTCTAGGGCTTTGATTATTAGAGAGCATGAATGCCAACAACCACAAAACAGCAGCGCTCCTAGAGGGAGGAAATTGGTTCCGACCATGGATGCCCATTACCTTAATCTTACTTTTAGCCACTGGATTGTATGTCTATCAACTTGGTACAGAAAGCCTATGGGTTGATGAACTCATTAGTATTAATCGTGCCAAGCACCTAGAGCGAGTCTTTAGTGATACACGCCCCCTCTATCACATCCTCCTACAAGTCTGGATGATAGTTAGCAGTAGTGATACTTGGCTGCGGGGATTGTGCGTTGTGTTTAGTATTGGTACTGTTTTTGTTACCTATCAGCTTGGTCGGCGCTTAATCGGGGAGTCCACTGGCTTAATTGCTGCCCTAATTGTTGCCCTCTCACCCCTGTTTATCCATCATGCCCAAGAAGTCCGGATGTACGCACCGAGTACATTCTTTGGTGTTGCTGGCACACTGATCTTAACCCACGCCCTAGAACGTCCAACTACTCCCTTACTATTGGGATGGGCTGCTCTGCGATTCTTGGCAATTATCAGCACACCCCTTAACGTAGCGCTGCTGCTCCCAGACATAGTTGTGTTTGGCTGGAAGTATCGGAATCAACCTCGTGTTTTGTTCCGTTTCGGGGTAGGACTGTTACTGATTGGTATTTTATGGTTGCCATGGGTGTTTCCCCTAGTAACTAAGAGCGCCAAATTTATGGGAGGTGTAAAAGTACCCGGTACATCAGTTCCTGATCTCGGTGGACGCACTAGTCCTGGTGTAGTTGATGTGATCATGCAGCCAGGTCGCCTTACCGCTTGGCCCTTTGGTCGAGCCAATTCCAATGCCATCTACTGGTTTTACAATGCCTACTCTGTCATGTTGACCTGCTTGCTAGGTGTTGTCCTATTCAACAAACCACGCTCAGCTAAGCTGGGTTGGATTGCAGCTTGGGCGTTTTTACCCTTAGTTCTGTTCTTTTCAGTGTCCCAAGTCTCTCGCTCTCTTTGGGTCAATCGTTACCTACTGTTAGCAGCCCCATACCTATTTATTCTTTTAGCAGCCGCTGGGATTGGCATTTGGCGTCGATGGCGTATTGGTGCGTTGGTGATAGCGCTGATCTATGCCATTGCTGTTGGTGGTGGGCTAAAGCGTTACTATACCGTGCTGGATCGAGAAAATTGGCGTGGTTTAGTGGAAACCATTGCGACCAAAGAACAACCGGGTGATGTGATTGTTTGGTCCATTGGTCAGAGAATACCTGTGGCATTGAATCATTACTATCATGGCTCTACGACTATTGAGATTAAGGATGTACTCCCGCGATCGGTTAGAAAAAACGATCAGGAAGCGATAGAAGGTTGGGTCAACAGTTTGCCCCCAACCCAATCTCGTTTATGGCTAGTTTACGTCAAGTCGTCGAAGCTATTTCGGTCTGTTGTTAAAGAGCAATTTCAGATTGAAGCCCAAGAGAAACCCATTGATGGCATAGAAATCTTTCTGCTTAAACCACGTTCTGCTGAGAAAACGTCTCAGGAGTAGACTTCGCCGCAGTTGTGTATTGAATTCAGCCTAAAAGTAGTTATTGCCGGTTTTTCGCGATCGCGTAGCGTGGCCTACGGCCAATCGCAATTTACTGAAATTACTCAAAGCGCAATTAATTCAAGAATGATATTTATAGTAATCTATAACACTAATCAAGATATTGTAAACATAAATATTATTCAATATAGAATTATACAAAAGCAGTTACAATCCTGTAATTAAAATTAACAAAATAGGTGTTTTTATCAACAAAAAATATCTTGATACCGCTAGTAAATGCTTTAATCTTTGGGGAGTTGACTATTTCCAATCAGATGGAGTAATATCGCCGACTTTCGATATCAATCCAATTTCTTGGAAAGAATTTCAGGTTAGGTGCAATTTGTCAAGCTGATCGTAAAAACTTGTTACTATCCCTCAAATTACTTGGCTGCTCTAGGGTTTGATATTTTTGACCGTTGGCGATCGCTAATGAAATGCTAATTAAATTGTGCTTTGGCTCTGTCGCCGGAACCCTTGCCGTACGCCAACTCGAACACACAATACCCTCGAAAATTATCCTGGCATATAAATAATTCAGGACTTACGCACAGACTCCATGGGTAGGGTGGGCAAGGTTTTGCCCACCCTACAGGTAGCGTTAAATTGCGGGATTTGCGTAAGTCCTATAATTGACTACAATGTTTAAACTAAAAATAGCAAAAAAATGAGAGGTTTGTAAATATTTATAAATTAATCCTTGACAAAATAATTTTTTTATTAGATTTTAAAACCTGAGCCCAATTTACTTAAATTCTCAGGACTTCACCATTGCCCCCTAAATCCTAGAAACTAGGGGGAATTTATGAGAATTACCCCCCAGATTTGAGGGGAGGGGGGGGTAAAACCCCCTAAACTTACTAAGTCCTAAGTCTGCTACACTTAGCAACTGTTCTACCCGCTAACTGTAGGTAGAAATAAAGTGAAGACAGATTCTAGATATCTAGAATCTGTTAAGTCTTTAAACGAAAATTCAGGAGAAGAAAATGACAACAGCTACAACAGATATGGATCCGATACGGGCAACCATAGCCAAGTGGTATTTGAAGGAAATTTGGGGCTGGGATCTTGATAAAATGGCTAAAGTCGAAGAGCTATCCAACTCTATACAGCTCGAGACCATGCTAAAGTCCCTTCTTATTGCTGCAAATGGCGATGGAGAACTCTCAGAAGCGGAGAGAAAGTGGGTGATTGGACGGGGAGCAACTGCTGGAGCACCAGAATCCTTATTGAAGGAGCTAGAAACCTATCCCGCCAACCAAGACATCTCGGAAGTCGTGACCAGTACCCCAGTCACCAGCAAGGGTCGTAGAGCAATAATTTACATTGCCATCAAGGCGGCTGCTTCGGATGCAGAATATGCGGAAGGGGAAAAGGCAACCATCCGTAAGATGGCCAAAGCCATCGACATCTCCGAAGAAGTTGTTAAGGAAATTGAAGACCTCTATCTCGAAGAAGAGCGCATCAAGCAGAAGCGTATTTCCCTCTGTTTGCCTGAGGGTGACCCCTATAATTAACGTTTGCGGCCATTAAACTAAGCGGTAGTGGTAAAGATATAGTGGTTTGGCTAAGGTCTGGTAAAGGTAACAGAAGCTAAAATCACCAATTGTGTACCACTACCAACTCCGCAAAGCTTTCAAAAGGTAGTAGCAGCACCATAGTGACTCGGTTATGGAAATACTTGAATGAACAAGACGTGAGACGCATTCCCCCACCTCGTCCAGGTGGGGGTTAGTCCACGCCAACAACAATAGCTAAAAACCTAAAACATCAATCAATCTATTGTCGTCTACATTTTTAGAGGTTAAAATATTAACTAACAATAGCATCATAGACTAGTGAAAACGCCGACCAAAGTCATCAGGACTGATAAATGGAAGCTTAATCCGTCTCCCGGACAAAAAATATTGTTTTCGGAGACGGTTAAAGTTTATCGTCAGGCTTGTAGGTACTTAGTCGGTATTATCTATACTCATTGGTCTGAGCTTGGTGGCTTGACTGCTGTACAGCTAACTCCTGCTGTCGAAAAGTTGATGCATAAAACAGCCAAGCGTCCAAATATCAAATATCCACAATTCAACAAGGCTTTTTACAAGTTCCCTAGTTACTACCGTCGAGCTGCGATAGCATTTGCCGCTGGACAGGTTAGTAGTTATGTGACTCGATACCGTGAATGGCAGTCTGGTAGTCGAAAAAGAAAAGATAGCAAGCCACCAAGATTAAATGCTGATACTGGCTGCTATCCAGCTTTGTACAAAGGTCAATGTTACAAGCTACATGGTTTTGACCAAATCGAAATCAAGGCTTTTAATGGTAAAGATTGGGTTTGGACTACAGTTCAAATAACTGGTCTAAGAGAGCGTCATAAGATAGCTACAAACAAGATGATGTCCCCTTCGTTGATTTTTAACGTACGGTACTGTCATCTGTCTGTTCCGTTTACTTGCAAACCAGAAAAACGCCAGCCATTGGCTAACATAACTGCGGTAGATTTAGGGATTAATACTACCGCTACCGTAGCAGTTGTAACCCATAGTGGCACTGTAATCCATTCGGCAAAGCCGACGCTACGCGAACGTGATTTTATTCATCTTGGAAGAGACATAGACCGCAGGGACAAACGACTAAAGTCCGTATCAGCAAGAGCATCGAAAACGATGGGAAAAGGAGGAAAACTACATAAAGGTTTTTGCTCTTTGACTTATCAAAAATGCCAAAGAATCAATAACCAAATTGGCCATATTGTTTCCAAGCGGATTGTTGAGATTGCTGAAAAGTTTAACTCGGAAGCCATTGTATTCGAGAATCTTAAAGGGTGGAAGCCCATTGGTGGACGAAAGCGGTCTAATTTAAAACAAAGATTCCACGGATGGCTCAAGGCAAAAATCCGCGACTTCACAGAAATGAAATGGGCTGAATTGGGTGGAAAAGTGATAGAAGTCGTTGCGTCTTATACCTCTAAACTTGCTTTTGATGGCTCTGGTACGGTTAAGAGAAATTCTCAAAAATACTCTTTGGCAACCTTCCCTTCAGGTAAGCGGTTTAATGCCGACTTAAACGGCGCTTACAACATCGGTGCTAGAGGTGTGTTTAAACTCACTCGCAGAAATGACGGTGAGGGTCGTTCCAGCAAAAGTTCTGGACGACCACCTAGAAGCTGGGTTTGCTTGTGTGATTTGTGGGCTGCGGCTAGCCCTAGATTAGCATAAGACACCACCACCTCGGTGATAACCAGGTGGTGGAAGCTTCATCAACTATCTTGGATATCCATATATTTGAAAGTTTCTGTCCCGGTTTACATCCTCGTACCTTTGAGGATTGTTGTTCCAGTTCATATCCCAACGCAGATCCCTTTCAAATTGGTGCAAAATCCTGCCCAAAACATCTTTCATATTCTCATTATCGTCATAGTTGTAGGTACGACACTCCCTGGTGTTGTAGTAGTTACGGCGGTCTGCAACTTGACGCCGCTGACCTCTGTAGCGGCGACCGTAATATCCATGACGATAGCCACGACTAAACTCGCCCCCTGCGGTGCGCTCTTCATAAGCTATACCCCTCCTGGCATCACGTCGCCCCTCCTGATAACCATCATCGTAAGCTTCACGATGGTTAGCTGCATCCTTCTCAACGTAGTAACGAGGGACACTGTAACAGTATCTGATCTGATCCGCTTTCACTGGGGGAGCAAACAACAGAAGTCCCGAGAGTGTAGCGAACATGAGTAGAGTACTAGAACCGATTTTTTTCATTGTTGAACCTCGTAATATATTTGGGATATTTGTTCTCTAGATATCCGTAAATACACTGTAGGTTCCATAAATTTCCAATCTCGAAATAAAACTTAATATTAAGAAGACGAAAAGATATAGGTAAACCAGACTAAAAACCTAGGTATATTCTCACTAATTTACAGAATTTGGCAGCAGCCTTAGATAGCAGGTAAAATTCGATCGCTTGCTCTGTTAACGGGGGATTTAGTAGTAAAAATGACTATTCGGATTGGCAACGGTTACGATATCCATAAATTGGGCAAAGGTCGCCGTCTGATTATCGGAGGTGTGGAAATTCCTCATGAATTGGGATTAGTCGGTCACAGTGATGCCGATGTCCTGACTCACGCCATCATGGACGCCATGCTGGGAGCCTTGAGTTTGGGCGATATTGGTCATTATTTCCCCCCGACTGACGAAAAATGGGCGGGTGCGGATAGCTTGGTATTGTTGAGTCAGGTAAATCAGTTGATCCAATCCCATGGCTGGCGGATTGGCAATATTGATTCCGTGGTGGTGGCGGAGCGTCCTAAGCTTAAGCCTCATATTAAGACGATGCGCGATCGCTTAAGTGTAGTCCTAGACCTGAAGCCTGACCAAATTGGCATTAAGGCAACCACTAATGAAAAGCTCGGTCCGGTGGGACGTGAGGAGGGAATTGCCGCTTATGCTGTAGCGTTGTTAGTGGGAGATTGATCGGAAATAGTGATTGAATAGTTAATGCGATCGCATTTCTAGATAAAATACTCTGCTTCTATAAATAATGGTTAAAACCTCTTCTAACTGGCCCAGTTTGTTGCAACAGTTGTTGGATGGGCAATCGTTATCCAGTGACCAGGCATCACAACTGATGCAGGGATGGTTGAATGAAGAAATTCCGACCGTGTTATCTGGCGCGCTTTTGGCAGCTATCCAGGCTAAAGGGGTATCGGCTACCGAATTGGCAGGGATGGCTCAGGTGCTACAATCCCAGTCTTTGCAGAAGACAACCATTGAACACAACCAACCGGTTATTGATACCTGTGGTACCGGTGGGGATGGCGCGTCTAGCTTTAATATCTCTACCGCAGTAGCCTTTGTAGTGGCGGCAGCTGGAGTGCTGGTGGCTAAGCATGGTAATCGTTCTGCTTCTAGTAAGGTAGGTTCCGCTGATGTGCTCGAAGCCCTAGGAGTAAATTTATCAGCAGCACCGGACAAGATTCAGGCAGCCCTGGATGAGGTAGGGGTAACCTTTCTGTTTGCTCGGGGTTGGCATCCAGCTATGAAAGCAGTGGCACCATTACGGCAAACCCTAAAAGTACGGACAGTGTTTAACTTGTTAGGACCATTAGTCAATCCCCTGCGTCCCACCGGTCAGGTAATCGGTGTTTATGCTCCCAACTTTGTAGAAACTGTAGCGCAATCCTTGTGTTTGATGGGTACTCCCAACGCAATAGTTCTCCATGGCAGGGAAAAATTAGATGAGGCGGGATTAGCAGATGAAACTGACTTGGCACTGCTATCGGGGGGTGAAGTGCGACTTTTGAGTCTGAATCCGGAACATCTGGGTCTAACTGCTGCCCCTACTGAGTCCCTCCGAGGTGGTGATGTAGCGGAAAATGGGGCAATTTTACGGAATGTTTTGCAAGGTAAAGGAACACCAGCCCAGCAGGATGTGGTGGCGTTAAATGCCTCATTAGCCCTTCAAGTCGCCGGTGTTATACCACTCGAAGACCATACAGCAGGGATTGCTCTGGCCAAGGATGTTATGGCTAGCGGTGACCCTTGGTTGAAGTTAGAGCAATTGGTGCGTTTTTTAGCTTAACTCACGAGAAGCCCCAGGTCTAACCTGTAAGGGTAACCTGGGATGATTGGCTGAGGGTGCTACCCAATGTCGAGATCCAAAGTTACCTATTCCCTATTCCCTTCACCCAGCACTAAGTGTGAATGACTGGAGATATTTTCCCCACTCCACTGCCAACGGAATTTCTGTAAAGGGAATTTTGACTGGATCTATGGGTTTGAGGAATTGAAATTCTAATGCGATCGCACGACCTTTATCCGGTGGTTGCTCTAAGTCAACCACTTGATTATCAACTAGCAAGTTGATTGATTTAACGTCTTTGAGGGAAAAGGTTTCTAGATTTACTGGTTCCTTTCTAGTGGGTTTACCCCAAGTCAGGTCACTGCCGTTCTGACCAAGCACGGCATAGATATCATACTTTGCCCGTTCAAACTGTTCAGCCCAGCGGCGATAAGCTTCAATCTTTTGGTATTCGTTCCAACCTGACCAAGCCAGCCAGCAAAATGCTGCTAGCAGAGGTAACCATAGTAAACCACGTTCCATTCAGTTTTTTGGATCTTTACAACTATACTATAGTAAGAATATATAGCAGTTCTGAATTGGTTAAAGTACCTCGTCCTAGATTTTAGGGAGTAGGGGTAATAAAATTAAACCGACCCCATAAGTTATGGTTGCTGATAGCTGACCGCTCAAAGTCGTTTTCTGATTACTTGATTAACCCACTAGGTTTGTTGCCAGTTCACACGGTTACGAATCAAGGTTTCTGTCATCTTCGCTAACTGGTCTAGTTTAGCTTTCTTTTCCGTCGCGCTTTTCTCATAGTTCCGCTTCCGAATCAAAGCCGCACGGGCTAAGTCTTCTCTATTATTTTTAAGAGCTTGAATTGCCACTTGCTGCCAGACATTGATTTCTTTAAGTTCCTGTTTATACTTAGGTTGAATCTCATCCCAAACCACCCTGAGATCAGCTAATGCTTGATTAAGTAACTGAGTTGTATCGTCTTGCTTTGCTCCCTGAAGTGCTTGTTTTATAGCTTCGTACAAACCCTCGATTTTCATATTACTAATTACCGGAATAAAATCCTTGACTTGCTGGCTCTCACTTTTGCCAGTCTTGCACCAATTAGCAAAGTGTTCACAGTTATTAAAAATTAGATTATATTGTCTTTCCCCTAATCGACTTTCTGCTCGACGAATCACAACATCTGGAATTAAACAAACTGAGTACTGCCTGACATAAATTTTTGTTTCACCTAGAGCAAAGGTAGCCATAGAAGTACGCTCAATTGTTTCAGTATTTTTGCGGTAGTGGATAACACTACCGTTTCCACAGTCGATACCATGATGTTGGTAAACCCCCTCAAGGTTAAGAAACTTTTGGAATACGTAAATTTGATCTCCTCGCGCCATTCTTTTGTATTGGTTTTATTCAGCACTAATCAACTAAAGTTTATCAAAACTATCAAAGCCCTCCATTGTCAAAGGAAACATCATCCTTGCTGGGAATTATCGGCATTTGTTCAGAATCAGAAACATCTACTGAATTATTACCTTGTGGCTGCTGGCGGCGTATCCGAATTTCGTTTAGGCGCGGTCCAGAAGCAGACACAACAGTCAATTCTAGATTGTCATAGTTTAAGGTTTCACCGGGTACAGGAATTTTCTGAAACTTGTCGAGCAAAAAACCTCCCAAAGTGTGATAGTCATCAATTACAGGTAGGTTCAAATCCAAAAGTTCGTTGACTTCTTCTATATTCATCTGAGCTTGCACCAGGAAGGTATACTCGTCCAGAATTTGTACAGTCAACTCCTCGGTTAGGTCAGATTCAGGTCCATCACCAATAATTTCAGCAATTAAATCCTTGAGGGTAACTAATCCAGCAGTACCTCCAAACTCATCCACCACCATCACCATTGCCAAATGCGATCGCTGCATCATCGGCAGTAATTCACTCAATGGGGTAGTTTCTGGGACAAACTTAGCTGGACAAATCCAGGATTGAATCGATGTCTGAAGTCCATGCTTCCCTTTAGATAAAGGTTTAGCCAATTTTTTGAAGTCGATAATGCCACGAATGTCATCTAGGGATGCACCAATCACAGGATAGCGAGAGTGACTAGTCTTAGCAACTTCCTCTAACAAAATCTCGAAGGTTGCTCCATGGGAAATAGCCACAAGACTGGTGCGGGGAACCATTACCTCTGCGGCTGTTACCTCCCCAAACTCAAAGACATTTTTCAGTAGCTTTCTCTCTTCTGCTTCCAGTCCGATAGACTCCCGTTCAGTGGTAATAATCAGCTGCAACTCTTCCGGTGTTACACGGCTATACCAACCTTGACCAGAATATTGAACACCCACCAGCCTCAGTAGCCAGCGGGTAGATTGGTTCAAAATCTGGATAAAAGGATTAAAAAACCTGGCAATTACCAGACTGGGTGGCCCCAGAAACCTTGCTAGTTGTTCTGAGTAAAGTAAAGCCAGGGATTTGGGGCAAAGTTCCCCCAAAACAATTTGTAGATACGCAATCAGGAAAAATGCCACCAGGATTGCTAGGGAATGGGTAATAACTGGACTTAGATCTGGCGTTATTGGTAGCTTGGCTATCCCAGCTGCTACCAAGGTTGCCATGGTAGTCTCCCCAATCCATCCCAGAGCAAGGCTGGAGAGGGTAATCCCTAACTGAGTTGTGGACAGTAATCGGTCGATACTCTGTTGCAAAGCCTGAACGGTCTTTGCTTGTACGTCACCCGCATCTACTAATTGGCTAATCCGCGATCGCCGCACGGCCACCATGGAAAACTCAGCCGTGACAAAAAAAGCATTGATGGCTATCAGTAGTAGCACTGATAACAATCCCAGAAAAACCTCTCCCTCAGAGAGGCTAATAGAAGCATCCACTGTTAGAAGAACCATCAGGTTGGCAACCATAGAAAAGGTGAAAGGTAAAAGCAAATAATTTTCATTTTTTGCTGGTTACGGTTGCCTTCTGATGTATCTTCCTAGACCTAGGGCAGCTTGGTATGGAGTTATCGGTTACCATCAAAAACTTATCAGTTGTATTATGGGGTTTTCAGTTGTATTACTAGCATTTGCTTGAGCTAGTTCACGAATGCCAGTCAAGGAAATTTCTGAAACTGGCTGTGAAACTGGCTGTGAGACTGGCCGTGAGACTGACTCTGAAACTGCCTTAGTTGCTTGCTATCAACATAGGCTTTTAGCATAGCTTCAACGTTTTCTCCTTAACAACCATTCCCTCGACTTGCTTCCTTATCTAACTACAGGAATCTGAGACATTTTCAACTGTAGTTTTTGATCCGGATAATCGGTCAGTGTCAGGGAAAGCTTCTCGGAGTTCTCTAGTAAAGCTGTCGGTATGCTCACTGTTCCAGAAAATTCCTTGCCATTAGCCGGTAATTCTCCTGGTAAGCCTTCCGTAATTGCACTTAGGGCACGACCGCGATCATCGGTAACATTCAAAAAGCTGTACAGAAACCTGACTGGATTAGAACTCTGATTCTTCAAGCTGACATCCAACATTAAAGAACCTTCCTGCACACTGGCAGAATTTACCGCTAGGGTGACTCCCTTATCCTGACTTTTAACCGGTAAATTTAGCTTAGGGTTTTTCCGAGTGAAGGATGCCTCTTGAGTCAATACATCAGACGACGACTCCTTCTGAGCGGGCTTAGACCAACTAATTTGCTTAGTTTTCTGCCTGTTTTTCTTAGCCGAAGGTTTTTTACCCTTATTGTGTATGTGGGCGTGAACGTTAACCAGGATATCCTTCTCGCTCACAATCAAGACCCCTTCTTTCCCAGAAGAAGACCCCTTCTTTCCTGTCAACTTTTTCTTAGGGTTAGTATCCGGTTGAGTAACTCCTTTGAGGGCTTCGTGACCGAGAGAGAATCCCCAAAAGGCACTCACGACACCTGCACCTAACATCATTGTCAGTAGAACTATGGTTAGCGCTACAGTTGTGTTGAATTTCATAGGGTGATTAACGTTATTCCGAATTACCGCTGGTTCCGTGCTGTATTATAGTGCTGCTATACAGCTAGATTATCTTATGTTCTCAGAATTATTGGATAAATCGGGAATTTATAGTTAGTGGTGTTAAACTAAGCTAATTCAGGCTACCATAATAGAAAGGAATCACCCAGGGTTGGCCGAGCGGTTGAGGCAGCAAACTCATAATTTGCCCTAGGCAGGTTCAACTCCTGCACCCTGGATTGGACACTTGCGGTCAGCTACTACTATCAGCTCTAGTAATCTGACCCCTAGTAATCTGCCCCATACTCATCTACGCAGCTGTGGTATCGGCTGCGGTGCCAAGAAAAATTCTTGGTTTTCCACTTGGATTGGTATATCACTCGATTGCTCTAGCAACCGTAGGGAAGTATTATAGGGGTTGGGTAAATCCAGAGTACGAATAACAGGGCCACTTTCTACCTGCTGCTCTAGTAAATCCCGATAAAGATTACTGACACGCTGAGCATCCCGCTCAAGTGCCAGTTCTGGAAACGCAGGTGGCCATCCGGAACCAAAAATTGTATCGATTTGACTCTTGATGCTCCTGTTTTCAAAAAAGTTCCCAGAGTCATTAAAAAAAGCGTTTTCAAAAGCCTCAGGTAAGGTTACTAGAGGAATTAGCTCCAACTCCTCCGAATTAGTTTCTGCTATGGCACCACCTGCTCCTAGACTAGCAGTGGCTGCTATAACTACAACACTAAACAGCTTTGCCCAACGCATTTGCATCGTAATCACCCGTAGTTTTCCTCAATAGTATCCGATATTAGGGGGAAACTACCCCAGCGGGTGAAAGAATACCCACCAAATCCAAATCAACCGGTTTGATGGTAGCTTGTAGGCTGCCATTTTCCCTTGACTCTAGGTTTTTTTCAGTAATTTTCATGAACATCCAATCTCAAGCCCTGTCCACCCCAAAGGATTTACCTCTCCTGCGACCTTTTCTGCTGGATTTGTTTTGCCAACTCGCTTACCAAGAGGGTGATTTTGTGCTTTCGTCAGGGCAGCGTAGCTCTTATTACATCAATGGTAAACAGGTCACCCTTCATCCTCAAGGAGCATTGGCAATAGGACGTTTGCTATTCTCAATGCTACCTGCTGATACTCAAGCAGTTGCTGGCTTAACTCTGGGGGCAGATCCCATAGTGAGTGCGGTTAGCATTGTTTCTGCCTTAGAAAACCGCCCTATCCCAGGTCTAATTATCCGCAAACAGCCAAAAGGTCATGGAACCAGGGCATACATTGAAGGTCCTTCTTTGCCCACAGGAGCCAAAGTAGTGGTATTGGAAGATGTGGTGACTACTGGGCAATCAGCCATGAAAGCCGTGGATCGCCTCAAGCAAGCCGGTTACCAGGTAGAGCTGGTAATAGCGCTGGTGGATCGAATGCAAGGCGGAGCCGAGCTTTATCAGTCGGCTGGGCTAATGTTTCAAGCTCTGTTTTCGATTAAGGAAATCCAAGAACGCTACCAGGATTCCCTTGATCAATCCAGTTAGCTGGCTAATGTTGACTAATTAATCAGGTATGGCTCAGGCGGGATTTGAACCTGCGACCTCGGGCTTATGAGTCCCTTGCTCTAACCACTGAGCTACTGAGCCTTTTTTTTTAACCCTTATCTACTATAACATATCAATGCCAATAATTTCTATCATAATTTCTATTGCTTGAGCAGAAGTTTAGTTGACATACTGCTAAACGCCCATCGAACGGCACAGATAAAGGGGTATAGGGGAAAAGGTAGAAGAAAAATAGGAAAGGTCATTCCTGCCTCTGACTTAGACTTTCCCGTTAGCTCAAGCTGCTAAGGGTCAGTATAAATATTGTCAGAGAAGGTGAGGAAGAGTAGGAAAGTTACCTGTTGCTCACCTTACCCTTCACCTCTGTCTCCTCCTTCGACCTATTAATTTTGCCTGATTGGGATACTTCCCTTGAAATCACTCTATTACCGTCTTCTAGGCAAATAGGCGATCGGGTTGGCGGCTCCTCGACCTCTGGGATGAACCTCAAAGTGTAAATGAGGACCAGTGCTATAACCTGTGCTACCCATAGCGGCAATTCTTTGACCTTGGCCAACCTGTTGTCCACGACGCACAAAAATTCGGCTGTTGTGGGCATAAAGGGTCAGACTACCATCAGGATGCTTGATTTCCACCAATTTACCGTAGCCACCTGAATTCCAACCAGCACTGACTACAACACCAGGGGCTGCTGCCATAATTGGTGTCCCAATAGGAGCTGCAATATCAATGCCCTTGTGCATCCGTCCCCAACGCCGACCATAACCTGAGGTAATCACACCATTACTTGGCCAGATATATCCGTTAAAGCGGTTAGGGCTATCTGGCAAGTACATATCTGGTGTAGACAGAGGTGGCACTCCTGGCGAAACCGGTTTTCCTACCGGTATGCGGATCATTGGGTTAAATCGTTGCGGTGGGGCAGGAGCTACAGCTATTCTTCGGGGTTGTGATACCTCAGGTGGAGGCACAGGAATGGCAATAGAACTGCGTCGAGTTTTCCGGGGTGGCTGAGGTGTTGGAATAGCAATAGGAACCTGTGGAGCTTTCGGTGGCTGCGGTAATAATAATTCCGACTCTTTCGCACCAGTTGCTTGATTGTTCTGAGGACTGAACTCGGGAGTGATCTCGACGGATGTAGACTCCTTATCTGAGCTATCAGCAACTGGCTCGTTAACTGGCTCGTTAGTAGGAACTTCTAGGTTGATTGGTTTGCTTTCCTCTGGGCTGGTTTTATTGTGCCGGATTTCTTCCCGCATCTTGAGGATGTCAGCCCTTAATTTTTCAACATAGGAGTTGCGCTGAGAGTTAATAGACTCTAAAGGTTCATTTTCAATGGAGGAAGTAGCTTGAGCTAGCAGACCACTGTCTGAGGTCGATTCAGCCAGAATTGTCTTAGTTAGCGGTTTTACTTTAGCTTTTTCCTCTATAGATACGGATGTGACTTGATCTCGACTAGTAGAAGTCTTAACAGAGATAGTTGTTTCTAAATCCAATGGTCGCCCTATTGCTGGCTTCCAAGGTTCAGATTTCGGGCTGTTGCTAGATACCAAATTTACTGACGACTGTTGCTGATCGAATGTCCCAATTTGAGGAATTTTCAGCTGTTGATTAATTTCAATTAGGTGAGGATTATCTAGCTGATTGGCTAAGACTAGCTCTGAGCGGGATAAACCATAACTACGGGCAATAGAATCGAGGGTTTCACCAGCTTTGACCTGGTGAAAAGAGTTGCCAGTAGATGACAGCCTAGTTCCCACCACCACTGGCTGTGGTACATTTAGTTGCTCTGTAGTTACCTTGGTTGTAGCCGATGCAATTCTTGGAGTACTGACCTTGAAAACTGATGCTTTGACTGCCGATATGACAGTTGTTTCTGGAGTCGGTACTGGAATGACCACTGGTAGTGGCTCAGATCTAGTTGATTGGGTTAAGGCTGGTGATACAGCAACTTTCGGCCTTGGCTGTGGGAGCAGCGCCGGAGCTGTAGGTACCGTAACAATGGGCTGCGATGTTTGTGTTACTGAACCCTCAGGTTTTAGCACTGCAGGGGGTAAAGTGTGTGGGCTAGAACCAAGGGTCGCTGATGCCAGTTCATAAGACTTGTTAAACTCCTCGGACCTCAACTGAACCAGACTTTTGCTCAGACGGTTTCGATGTTTTTGGAGGCGCTTGAGGGCTATGTCTTGTCTAGCTTTTAAAAGATTATTGGTCTTGTCGGAAACAGCTTGTGATGCATCCGTTGACAGGTTACCCGATTTTGAGACTGGTGCAGATGCTAGCAACTGTTTTGGCTCTACACCCTCAGACTTAGATGAGGCTTTGACATCAGTACCCTTAACCTCACCAATGGTAGACTTCCTGGCTATTGGGAGAGTGTCATCGGTTTTGAGCTTGTTAAAATTCGCGTTCGCGTAGCGGCTCGTACCGAGCATCGCGTAGCGTCGGCTTTGCCGAATCGCAAGTTCTCGGGGTGAGGCTGGCTTTGATTCCACACCCCCTTGTCCCTCCTTAGCCGGGTTTAGCAATGAGGGGCTTGAAACAGCGGCAACCTTAAATTCTGCTGCTGGTAGATTCGTCCCACTTGGCTCAGGAGCAACTGGCTCGAATGCCATTGCTTCATCGCCCTGTTGAGGTAATAGTAACCCAGATGCCCCCATGGAAATCGCCAATCCAATCATGGCTGCTGAGGTACGAGCCTTACGGTTCACCTCAAGGGGAATTGCTGCACCGACCGGATGATTACTTGCAGGTAGTTTCGATGGCGAATCCGATGACTCTGCTGCACAGGTCGGAACATGATTGACCTTATCAGTAAGTGTTCCTTTCAAAAACGTCCTCCTGGTGTTTGACGAGCGCTTAACAGTTCCTGATTTATTTTTTACCAGTCAATGATTTGACTCACTTCTAAAGTGTGATCCAAATCACATTTATTTGGGAGACTTAGCAAAGATTACCGTGCTTCTTTGATTTAGACAAGCTCACATGACTACTAAAAAATTTATTCTTTGACGGCAATAGCTAGATACACCTTGAAGCCATTGATAGGTAATTATCCTTAGACAACTAGGTGGACAACATCCCATAGCAGAGATATTGTCGAGATTGACCACGGCTGCCGTTCAGGATTGCTGCATATGCTGCATATATATGCATATAAAGTAACTGGCTAATCAGGCGTTCTCCGGGAAACCACCCTCAGTAACCCCAGAAAATCGAGCATATTTGCTGATTATTCTGTTTGAGCGCCATAAAAACAGCGATGGGAATCTCGAAGCAACTGACTAGTTACAGCTGAACTCTACGCGAATTTTGGGTAAGACAACAACCGTATAATCCTGTATCAACCCGGATCTTAATCCTGGTGGGTTGCTAGTTGATGGTGTGCTCACAAAATCCTTCAAATCCTCCTTTTATCTACTGATAGCTGGTTTGGTATACTGATCACTCCCCATTTGATATCAGCAAAATCTATCGGTAATTTCTCGGTAATCCTACTCTTTATGATAGAAATTTCTTATATGTGTTAAGTAATTTCAGTTTTCTAGATAGCTGAATTTCTGGTGAGTAATTCTACACACACTAACTCATTCAACCAAGGTGCGTCCGGCCAGCTGTAGGCTGACAGTCCTTGATTCTACCCAAAGATGCTTGTTTTGACGTCTTTCCCTGATTAAAACAGACTTGTGCAACAAAACGTTTTTACACAGTTTAACCAAATCTAAAAATCTAGTTATTGATTGATCACCTAGGGAATTCGCTGAGAGGGATTGTTTTTCACAAAAATTACACATTTCTACAGACATTTCCTATTTACACCATCAGTAGAGGATAAATTAGGCATTTAAACTCTAGCTATAGTGTTTAAACCCCTCAAGGGGTATCAGTATGTTTTGAGTGGGGCGATCAGTTGCTCCCCATGTAATTTTTCGATCGTACTCCAGCAACAGTAGGACTAGGGAAACAGCAACTTTAGTTGCCATCAATATTTCTCTTGACACCTGATTTCAGGAGTGGTATATTAAAGTGCTAAGCTTTAATTAAAGATTAAACGGTTAAGGCTTAAACGTAAATCGATACAACTAAATCGATACAACTAAATCTATAAGAAAAATCTATACAAGTAAATCTATACAAAAGAAATCTATATCAAAAATTTATACAAATAGGACTGGGGAAACCAAGTAAACTTAGTAAGTCCTAATTATTAACACAGAAAACACCTATTCCAAGTAACCCAACTGACGCCTGGCCTCAAATAAGCCAAGGGCAGCACTGACGGAGAGATTTAAGCTGCGCACTCCTGGCTGGGTCATGGGGATAAAGACTTTAGCCTGACAAGCATCTAAGACATGGGGAGGCAAACCTCTGGTTTCGCAGCCAAACAATAACCAGTCCTTGGGCTGAAACTGAAACTTGATATAGTTGTATGTTCCTCTCTTGGTAAAGCCAATCCATCGCCCCTCTTGCTTCTGGTGATAGCTGACAAATGCATCAAGGGAATCATGATATTTGAGATCTACATAGGGCCAATAATCTAGTCCTGCTCGTTTCAAGTAGCGATCGCTAATTTCAAAACCCAACGGACCCACTAAGTGCAATTGAGTAGTGGTGGCGGCGCAAGTTCGGGCAATATTGCCGGTATTCGGTGGAATTTGCGGGTTGATTAAGACAACTTTTACCATGAAACCCTTAACACGTTTGACCCTAATCTATATTCATACCAAATCTGGGTCTAATACCAAGTTGCGGACAAACGTACAACTTTCTCTTCCCCCAATCTCCCCATCTCCCCATCTCCCCATCTCCCTATCTCCCCATCTCCCTATCCAACCAATCTACTATCTTTGAATACAACTCGGTATAAAACCCCTGATTAGAAAACAAATAGGCGATCGCCTATGGCTATTTTAAGTGGTGACAAGTAGCTTGAAAGCTTGACTGGGTCTGGGGTGTGGGCTAACGGGTCTGGGCGAACGGGTGTCGGAAAAGATTTATTTGAATTCAATGGATTCAGGTTCGAGGAGCATTCGATATATATCTTAGGTTATAGTACTATAGGCATACCTAAGGTTTCTAGTTTTGTCTGTATTTCAGATCACCTCTACCTAGTGATATAGATCATATATGTTTTTCTTATATTAGTTTTTGTTGAACTATATATTAGATATTCTTATATTTCAAACCATTTCACCTGGCAAAAAAATTATTCAATTAAGGCGGTTTTCTTTACAAAAACTATAAAAACTTTATAAAAATTCATAAAAAATGGCATCGTAATCAGAGGGTAGGGCGAATGAGGATTTGCCCTACCCTCGTAGTTATAAGTTTAATTGTTTAAGTTGAATTTAATAACAAATAGGAAGTTGGAGTTGCTTAATTAATAATGGAATGATTTTAAGAGTGAGGTGGAATAGGCATCTTGCCGTGGAATGGGCATCTTGCCGTGGAACTGGCATCTTGCCGTGGAATGGGCATCTTGCCCGTTTCATTAGATTGTGGGGCGGGCAGGATGCCCACTCTACGAATATTCAAAACAAGACTGACCCAACCCGGGCAGGATGCCCACTCTAGGAATATTCAAAACAAGACTGACCCAACCCGGGCAGGATGCCCACTCTAGGAATATTCAAAACAAGACTGACCCAATGCGGGCAGGATGCCCACTCTACGAATATTCAAAACAAGACTGACCCAACCCGGGCAGGATGCCCACTCTACGAATATTCAAAACAAGACTGACCCAACCCGGGCAGGATGCCCACTCTACGAATATTCATTCAAAGACTGACCCAACCCGGGCAGGATGCCCACTCTACGAATATTCATTCAAAGACTGACTCAACCCGGGCAGGATGCCCACTCTACGAATATTCATTCAAAGACTGACCCAACGCCAGGAAGTTAGGCTACCAGGGACTGGCACAATTGATCTTCTAGTAGCGATTCTTGTTCAGCCATGGATTGAATGGCTTGAATCATCACTTGGCGAGGATTAAAACCCACTCCATGAAGTTGTAACCATTGCGAAGCGGTGTTTCCTTCCCGTAGAATTTTCTGAACCGGTGAGAGGAAGCAACTAAAACCCTGTTTTTTGGCTACCGGCCAAACCTCTTGATAAAGTTCCTCAATCCAATCTCTTGCCAGAATTAGTCTGCCATCCTGCCAATGCCTAAGTTGGGCATCCAAACTGGATTTAGCCGCAGCCACTTCATTGGCATCTGTGAGGGCAATCAAGTCAGCGGAACGGTTGTTGGCAGGTATTGTACTTATCTCCAGGGGGTCAAGGCTGGGATCATCAATCAGTTGGATCAGGCGTGCTTCCAATAGTGCCATAACCGATAACAGAGCAATGGGATCGACCATTAAATCACAGATTCTCAGCTCTAGGCGGTTGAGATCATAGGGGCGTCGGTTGCCATTGGGGCGCACAGAGGTCCACAGATGACGGACATTAAACATGGTACCAGCAGCTAGTTGCTCTTCATTCCACTGGATAAAGTGACGATGGCTTTCAAATAAAGGAACATCAGAGGGAGTTTTGGGAAACATTCCCCAACGGGTGGAGTGATAGCCAGTGGTTTGGCCATCCAGAAAGGGGGAAGATGCACTGAGGGCTAGATACAGAGGAGCTTCCATTCGCACGAGACGACAAGCTCTCATCAGGATTTCCGGGTCAGAGATGCCGACATTGATATGGATGCTGGCAGTGACAACTTTAGTGCCGTAGGTGGTCTCAATGTAGGAATGGTAAGGATTATTGGGGTCAGAACGGTAAAAGCGATCGCTTCCACCTAAGGACAGGGTACTGCCGGGAATTAGTGTATAGTTACCCAAGCTTTTTAAATACTGTCGCAGCTGCTGCCGAGGACGCACTAAGGCACATAAAAGACGGTCATAGCAACATAAAGGAGCAGTGGTGTATTCGACATTGCGCTGATCTGGCTCTCGGACAAATCCGTCGAGGGATGCCACAATCTGATCGGAAAAACCGACAATATCCCCTTCGGGAGTGCCGGTATACATTTCTACTTCAAAGCCTTTAGATAGCACCACAGTTTTTTTATGGGGAATGGTAAATTGGGAGTGGGGTGTAGCGTTGGCCGTAGCTCTAGGGAATTTATCTACCTATATCTAGCTATCAATCCTATGAATTACGACCAAAGAATTCCTACTTCTCTAGTTTGCCATTAAAGCTTAAATTGGCGATAGACCTCAAGAGCAGCACGGTAAAGTAAAGAGTGGCGATAGATTAGGGCATCGAAATCATTTCCGTAGCCACCACCAATAACACTAGCAACTGGGATGCCAGCTGCTACACAGGTACTCAACACTTGCATATCCCGACGGTAGATTCCTGTGTCGGTCAGGGCTAATTTGCCCAAGCGGTCTTCTACATGGGGGTCAACTCCAGCATCGTAGAGGACTAAATTGGGTTTGAATCCTGAGAGTAAGTCCGGAAGATACTTGGCTAGGGTCTGTAGATAGGCATCATCATCCATCCCCTCTGGTAGGGGAACGTCTAAGTCGCTTTTTTGTTTGGTGCTAGGGAAATTGACTTCACAGTGCATGGAAAAGGTGAAGACACTGTGGTCGTTTTGGAAGATAAAGGCGGTACCGTCTCCTTGGTGGACATCTAGGTCAACAATTAGAATTTTCTGCACTAGTCCCAGTTGTTGGAGAACACGGGATGCGATCGCTAAATCATTAAAGATACAAAAACCTGAGCCATAATTGGGAAAAGCATGATGGGTACCACCAGCAGTATTGCAGGCTAACCCTTTACTCAGGGCTAGTTTAGCCGTAAGAATCGTGCCACCTACGGCAGTACAAGTACGCTTGACTAAAGCTGGACTCCAAGGTAAGCCAATGCGTCGCACAGCTTTCGGCTCAAGGGTACCTTGACAGTACGCTTGAACATAGTCGGGGGTGTGAACCAGGTGGAGCCAGTCTAGTGGGGGACGGTCTGGGGTGTGGAATTGTTGAGGAGTGGCAATGCCTTCTTGTAGCAGTAGTTGGTAGAGTTTCCCAAATTTAGGCATGGGAAAGCGATGCCCGTCTGGCAGAGGTGCAACATAGTCCTGGTGATAGACGATTGGCAAGTTCATGATCAGACAGGGTTTTCCAGCTCGCTACACTTTTTTTAAAATCCTCAACCAAGTCAAAGGAAGCATAACATGAATAACCCTTGGCGTAATTTTAAGCAACAGCCTTGGCTACCTCTGTCCAAAGTAGCTGCCTTAACCACTGTGCTGGTAGTTGCTCTAGAGAACCTGTTGATATGGGTCTTGACTCAATCAGAAATTTTCCGTCCCGTCTCGGTGCTACTATTTTCTAGACCCCTAGCAATCATCTGGTTTATGGCTGCGGCTGTAGGAGTTGGAGTGTTAGGAGTTTATATTTGTGAACGTTGGCAGTCTCAGGTATTCCTGAAGACCTCTAGTCTTTGGGCTTTAGTGTTGTGCCTTATCGTCGGTTTATTGCTCAAGTCCCAACTGCCCATCCCTTTTGGGTTAGTTGGGTTTTCCATGGATTCTGTGATTGGAGTAATCCTAGGGGTATTTTGGAAAGGTCGTCGTTACTGGCGTTATTGGAATTAAAAACGCTATGGGCGAGCATTAAGCCGCTACGGGAACGCATCAAAACAACGAATACTATAGCAATCCACTATAATTCATCAAATTATTGCAGTGGGGAAATCTTGCCTGCACTATAGTCTCAGGTTTTTGTTGCTTCAAAACAATCACTAATTCTGGTACTACTCTAGCGGCTTCTAGCCTAATGAGGATCAATTTTTTTGATCTTCCCTATTCCCTATTCCGACTTTCCTATTCCCTATTCCCTATTCCCTATTCCCTGTTCCCTGTTCCCTGTTCCCTAAAACCCCAAGAAATGTACCTCACCTAATTGAAAAAGGCAATATTGGACTTTGGACAAAATAGTACCCTCAAAGGGTACTGTCAATATCTAAGGGGGCCTTTGACAATAGATTTGTTAGCCAATTGTTTTGAGTAGAGACGAAAGGCAGAACATCAAATTTTGTCCAAAGTCCAAGCAGAAGAAAAACAGAAATGTTTACCCCCGATCCCACAGATTTGGTAGCTGAGTATTTATTTGAGACTCCAACGGACACCAGAGTGATCAGGAACACAGCTAATCCTGGAACCCTTGACGGTATGATCCAGCACGATCCGGATGCCCATCCTCTGGCTCCCTCAGCGGATGTCCCGCCAGGGTTTGTTGGTTCAGCATCCCTGAACTATAACGTTCTCAGACGCTTATCTGATAGCGGCGAATCCCCGCAAATGTCCTTTGCACAATACGTTGAGGTTCCCAATTTCCCAGATCTGGCTAACCTGACCGTGGAAACTTGGGTTAAGGTTGATTACATCAAAGCAAACCCAGCCTTTACCGATCCTCCCCAGGGTACTTACCCTGATGGAGAAGTTGGTTTTGGAGCCTGCCCACAGCCGATATGCAAAGGATTTTCCTGGTATCTTTTCCTGAGTACTCTACAAACGGATCGCAACCTGATTCTGACTATCATCCCCAACAATGTCACCCAAGGATTACCTAAGGAAGCAGACGAAACTAGCGGCAGTGGTGGTGTAGTCAGTGAGGATATCATCCATGGTGGTCAATGGACCCATCTCGCTGCAACCTTTGGTGAACTGGCTCCCGGTAGGTTTATCATGCAGACCTACATTAATGGCATCCAAAGCCACATCGAAGAAGTTCGAGACTTTAACGGCAACATCCGTCGGATTCCCAATCAGACTGACAACCCGATAGCCCCTTCCCCTGGTAGACCCCTAAGGCTGGGGCAATTCCGTGAGATTCAAGGCGACCTTGACTATCAGTACTCGGGACTTTTGGCTGGTGTACGAATTTACAGTCGGGCTTTGACTCAGGAACAAATTCAAGCTGATTACAGGCATGACATCTGTTCAGGTACAGGACCATTAGGGAAAGAAATCTTCAGACTGGGCTTACTTAGTCTATGGCTGTTGAAGTCTACTTGATTGGGGTCAGAGGAATGAAGAATTAAGAATGAAGAATGAAGAATGAAGAATTAAGAACTAAGAATTAAGAATTAAGAATTAAGAATTAAGAATTAAGAATTAAGAATTAAGAATTAAAAATGAATAATAAAGAATTTAAAATTATACCTTCGCCGATTATAAATTCTGAATTCTACATTCTGAATTCTACATTCTGAATTCTACATTCTGAATTCTACATTCTGAATTCTACATTCTCAATTCTACATTCTCAATTTTGCATTACCCACTCTAGCAGCTATAGATGGCACTGCTTTTGGATACTACACCTAACGGGATTTTACTTATCCCTAAACTGGTTCAACCAATTGGTCAAATCCACCTCGGTTTGAAAATCTAACAATGCTTCTCCTAAATCTTCCAACTGGTCAAAGGATAATTCCTCAATTTGATTTTGTAATTGGGGATTTATCTCACCTAGGCGACGGTTAATTAGACGGATAATTAAATTAAATTCATTGCGCTTTCCTTGTTCTAATCCTTGTTCTAATCCTTGTTTTAATCCCTGTTCTAATCCCTGTTCTAATCCTTGGCGAATAATTCGTTGATAAACTACTGATTCTTGCATCATATCCTCCCGAAAATAGGCTTGAATTAACTGCTCATCAAATTTCACCCCAGCCAACAGTTGCACGCAAGCAGATAGGTTACGCTGCTGTTGTCTATCTTCAATCATATCGATTTTGGCTGCTACCTGAGATAGCAATGTTTCTGGCACTTCTGCTTGTGCTAACACAGCCAAGGGTAGTAACCCCGGCGTTGTGAGTAATGCTTGTGGATCACATTCCCAAATCCGAATCACCCGGTAGCGGAAGGATAGGTTCCTCTCGGTAAATTGATTCACAAATACTCCCGCTAATCGGCTTGGTTTCAGGAAAATTATTACTTGCTCAATATCACAGCGATACTGCCGATACAACCTTACCCAATAATCCAGCATCCGCAGGGGTAAAGGAGGTTCAGATTGGGGTAGGGTTTGAAATTCCAAATGCAAAATAGCATCAGCAACCCGCACAAAAAACAAGGCATCTGCTCGAATTGGCTCTGTGCTCAATTCGGTGTTGAGAATTTCGATATCCTCTGCTGGTTGCTGGTTCCACAACCAACGGGTAAAGGCTTGGGGATATTGTTCAACTAAATATTTCAGGGTACTGTCGTAAGTCATTACACATCTGATCTAACTAAGTCAATTCTGGTTAACTAATCGAAAAGAGGGTTAAGAGCTACAAATTCGACGACTCGAACCTATCCCAAATTATCTTCTTAAAACCCAGGGAAAGGTATGTCGGAAATATCGACCACTTAACTAACTCTTTAAATCCCGAGGAAATCCTGACAATAATCAACGTTAATTATGGGTAAAAAAACTAGAAATACTTCTAGCTTTTGTTTGGTACTATTTTTATATTTTATCACAAAAATTAGCAATAATATTAGTCTGTATTTATTTAAAATATTTAATATTTTTAGCTACAATTGGGACTTATTTACTTCAGTTAAATCTATAGATCCCCCCTAACCCCCCTTAAAAAAGGGGGGAACAGGAATTGGATGGGATTTTGAGCAATATTATTATAGTGGGTAAGGCAAATCCAAACCCACTCAATCAGCTCTAGATTGCACTGCTTTTGGATACTAAACCTAACGGGATTTTACTTATCCCCAAACTGGTGCAACCAATTGGTCAAATCCACCTCGGCTTCAAAATCTAACAACGCTTCTCCTAAATCCTCTAACTGCTCAAAGGATAATTCCTCAATTTGATTTTGTAATTGGGGATTTATCTCACCTATGCGACGGTTTAGTAGACGGATAATTAAATTAAGTTCATTGCGCTTTCCTTCTTCTAATCCTTGACGAATAATCCGTTGATAAACTACTGACTCTTGCATCAGATCCTCCCGAAAATAGGCTTGAATTAAATTAAGAATTTAGAATGAAGAATTTAGAATGAAGAATTTAGAATGAAGAATTTAGAATGAAGAATTTATAGCAACTGAAGTATAGTTTAGGACAAAGTAAGCATTCAGCCGTCAGCCGTCAGCCGTCAGCCTTGTGGCACAGGCTTCGACGCTGGGAGGTAACTCAGCATTATTCCAATGCTTACTTGTTTTATTCCAATGCTGATAGCTGATAGCTGATAGCTGATAGCTGAATGCTTACAGGACAAAGTATTTTCCTTGAAAGGGAGCAGAAATATTATGTGTTAAGCTTTACTTCGACTGCTATACCTTCTATCTTATATCTTCTACCTTCTATCTTAGAAATTTTACATTATATAGCGCTACGCGCAAGGCAAGAGGCAAGAGGCAAAAGGCAAAAGTTGAATAAAACAGCTTTTCAGCTTGTATCAATGTCCTAACTTTAATGCGTAGTGCTATACCTTGTTAATTCTTAATTCTAAATTCTAAATTCTTAATTCTAAATTCTAAATTCTTAATTCTTAATTCTCAATTCTTAATTCTTAATTCTACATTCTATATACTGATTACTGTGACAAATCATCCCGCAATCTTTCCAGATTCTTACGAAAGGTTACAGTATTAGGATGATTTGACCCTAACTTCCGTTCTGCAATCTCCAAAGCCTGGACATAAAGGGGTTCCGCTTCATGGTAACGCCCCTGAGCATGGTAGAGAAATGCCAGGTTGTGGAGACTACTGGCTACATGGGGATGGTCTTGACCCAGCAGCTGCTTATATATCTTCAATGCCTGCACCAAGAGGGGTTCGGTCTGATCGTAGTGCCCCATTGACCTGTAGAGTAATGCCAGGTTGTTGAGACTTTGGGCTACATCGGGATGGTTCTCACCCAACAGCTGCTTTCTGATCTCCAATGCCTGGACATAGAGAGGTTCCGCTTCATGGTAAAGCCCCTGATTATAGTAGAGTCCAGCCAGGTTGTTGAGACTGGATGCTACATCAGGATGGTTCTCACCCAACAGCTGCTTTCTGATCTCCAATGCCTGGACATAGAGGGGTTCTACCTGATCATACTGCCCCATTGAGTAGTAGAGTACTGCCAGGTTGTTGAGACTTTGGGCTACATCGGGATGGTTCTCACCCAACAGCTGCTTTCTGATCTCCAATGCCTGGACATAGAGGGGTTCTGCCTCAGGGTATCGCCCCTGAGCTTCGTAGAGTCTACCCAGGTTGTTGAGACTGGATGCTACATCAGGATGCTCCTCCCCCAGCAGCTGCTTTGTCATATTCAATATCTGGACAAAGAGGGGTTTTGCCTGATCATAGCGCCCCATTGAGTAGTAGAGTGCTGCCAGGTTGTTGAGACTGTCGGCCACATCGGGATGGTTCTCACCTAGCCAGTGTTTTCTGATCTCCAATGCCTTCGTATAGAGGGGTTCTGCCTGATCGTAGCGCCCCATTAACAAGTAGAGTGATGCCAGGTTATTGATACTGGTGGCTACATCGGGATGGTTCTCACACAGCCAGTGTTTTCTGATCTCCAAAGCCTTGACAAAGAGGGGTTCTGCCTCATGGCAGCGCCCCTGATTATAGTAGAGTCCAGCCAGGTTGTTGAGACTTTGAGCCACATCGGGATGGTAGTGACCCAGCAGCTGCATTCTCATCTCCAAAGCCTGAACTAAAAGGGGTTCGGCTTGATCATAGCGCCCCATTGAGTAGTAGAGTCCAGCCAGGTTGTTGAGACTGGTGGCTACATCGGGATTCTCCTCCCCTAGGCGAATTCTAGTTATCTCTAAACATTGCTCATACCACAGTTCAGCCTGGTCATAGATACCTTGACCTTTATAGAATCTTCCTAAGCCAAAAAAGGGCAATGGTGAATCTTCATCCCTGAGCCAGTCAGTTAGGACTGTGGCAACTTCCGCTAAATGAGGGATGGCGGGTCTAACTGCTGCAATAATTTCTTTAGTTGGTGTATCAGGAATTTCTTTTGCCTTAGCCACCATTGCCTGACAAAAGCTTTCCTTGTAGCTATCGGCCTCTGGTAATTGAGCCAGCTTGGTCAGGAAAAATTCTCGAATTAGTGGATGGAGTTGATAGGTTTGCTGTTCAGTCAGTTGCAATAGGTTCAGTTTCAGTAAACTGCGATTGGCCGTAGGCCACGCTTCGCGAACGCGTAATTCTTCCAATTCTTCTTGTGCTTCTTCCCAGTCATCCTCATCTTCAGTTTCGATAATACACTTCTCTACCAGTGACCACTCAAAAGGAGCTTGAGCAAACAGACTCAAACGACATCCCAACTGTTGGGCTTCTGGACAATCGTTCAAATCTTCCCAGGATAACTCAAAGGCTGCTGCTACTCCCAACTGGGCTGTAATTGCCCCTTCTTCTGTGGGATCAAGTAATGCCTTAGCTGCTAATTTCTTTTTCTCTAAACGTTTCTGAACTTTAGCAATGGTTAAGGTCGGATGTTCGTCAAGATATCGTCCGACTAACTCCAAACCCAAAGGCAAATACCCCAACCATTTACATAACGCTTCTGCTTCGTTTAGTTCTTTATCAATGCGCTCTTGTCCAACAAGCTTACCTAATAACTCTAATGCTGCTTCTGGGGATAGTACATCCAAGTCAATTCGTCGGTAAGAAGCCCCTGGACGCTGACGACTGGTGACCAGTACTTTGAACCGGGATTCAGCTGGAGGCAAATAGGGTTTAATTCTCTGTTTGTAGTCATTGCTGAAAGAAGCGACATCATCCAGCACGATCAATACTGTTCCTTCTGGCCAATTTCTCCAGCAGTATCTTACCTGCTCGTTGAACTCTAGTTCATCTGGAATGGTTAATCCTAATTCCGTACGCCCAAAACTAACAACTTGAGTCCCCAGATCTAGCCCGCGCACTGGAAACCAGCACCTACCACCAGGGTAGTTATCCTGATATCTCAAAGCATATTGTAGAGCTAACTCGGTTTTGCCCACACCGCCCATTCCGGCAATGGCACAAATTGCTAATATATCGGTTTTTTGAAGTTCCTGATGGAGCTGCTTAAGTTGATCGTCTCTACCGACAAAGTAGGGAGTGCCACTATTGATACTAATGTTAGTCGGGGAATTTAACGTTATCTGTTTTTTTGTGAGGCATTCCTCAATAAATTTATTGACACCAAGATAGACCAAACTGTTTTGAGACTCTGGTTTGCATAGGTCAATATGGTGCTTTGGTATAGCAACGGGCTTCACTCCTTCAATGCCTGGGTTGGCACTATCTTCGTTTACAACCAAAATCCCTTGTACAGGCTGGGTTTCATAATAGACTTTTGTGGCAATTCCTAGACTCCTAACATTTTCTCTATACCACTCATTTAATTCCCGTAACTGAGGGTGATGAGATTTTAGTTCCTCCACACTTACAGTCGTTCGTGCTAAAACACCAATATTATTAATTAATTTAGCGAGATGAGTCCCAGTGTGGGGAGTAGCCAGAAATACTATCCCTTTAGTCTGCTCAATAATCCCTTTATAGTCATCAAAATTATTAGCACTACGAAGCATCTTTTTGACTAAAAGCCCGCCCATACTATGAGTAATAAATATTAATGGACGCTTACCTAGATTGCAGCTGTGTAACCAATCTAATAAATTACTAGCAAGATCGAAAAGGGGCATACTGCTGTTGCTTTGCCAGTTTGTTGCTTTCGCGTCATACCCAAAAGACCAGATGTTAAGGCATAGTTGCTCTTGTCCTAGCCAAACTAGCCAAAAATTATCATCATTCATTGGGTTCTGGGGATGCCACGTGCCTCTAGCTTCACCTCCCAATCCGTGAACAAACACCACATCCATACTGGCTTCTGAGTCCTCGCACCCTGAGATTTTGATCAATCCCCTGGAATCGCTCACCAATTATCCTCCAGTTAACTCTATAGCCTTAACCAGTAGATACAGATAACCCTATTTTTATTTATTCTAATACAAAAAAATCCAGGGAATAGGGAGCAGGGAGTAGGGAACAGGGAACAGGGAACAGGGAACAGGGAACAGGGAACAGGGAACAGGGAACAGGGTAAAAAGTGATCACAATTCATTTTATATACCATTTTAGATACCTATAACAATTTATCGGATATATTTGAGTTTTTAATTTACTGTTTACAAGGCTATCAGTGAATTAAATTTACGAAAACAACGAACGCTAATATTTTTATTATGTCCCCTGTTTGCGATTCTAACTTCTAACTTCTAACTTCTAACTTCTAACTTCTAACTTATAACTTCTACTTGGTGGTGCGTTACGGGGCGGGCTATCCCAATACTGACTACGAAGTGGAAAATTAGGGCTCGCCCGCCCCTAACGCACCCTACGCACTTAATTCTTAATTCTTAATTCTTAATTCTTAATTCTTAATTCTTAATTCTTAATTATTCATTCTTAATTCTTAATTCTTAATTCTTAATTCTTAATTCTACATTCTTAATTCTACATTCTTAATTCTACATTATTAATTTTCTTCCATTACCCCTCCAAAAAAAAATTCTAAAAACCCTTGACAATTAAATTTGTAATCGTTATGATTATTATTGTAAACTTCAAAAGCAATTTTGAACTATGTCTGACAACTTTCGCCCGGATCCAGAAAACAATCCTGAGGATATCACTCCTAGTAATACTCCTCAGGAACCTTCCCCAAAAAAATACCCCATTAAGCACATTCTCAAGGGGTCCCGTCGGGCAATAACCAATACCATGCATACCCTTTATGCACGGGGTTACGCCGAAATCTCGGAGTGGAGCCCCCTTCAGCCGACTGGAATTCCTGGCGAATTCATCACCATGATGACCAAGTATTTAAATTTGGGTTAAACTATTAAATTACAGGGGGGGTAACCCCCCTGGCCAAAGCATCAGTTTTGTTCGCGTAGCGTGACCTTTGGTCAATCCTATGGGATCATTTCTGGATTGGTTTAGAAAGTTGAGGCATAACTAAAAACTCCTAGCCGTGGAAGGTATTTCTGCGGCTATTTTTTTTTGAGGTAGAATTAAGAATGTAGAATTAAGAATGTAGAATTAAGAATGTAGAATTAAGAATGTAGAATTAAGAATGTAGAATTAAGAATGTAGAATTAAGAATGTAGAATTAAGAATGTAGAATTAAGAATGCAAAATGTATAATCTAGAAGGTATAGCAACCGAAGTATAGTTTAGGACAGAGTATTTTGGTTGAAAGGGAGCAGGGAGTAGGGAGCAGGGAGCAGAAATATGTCTTAAGCTTTACTTCGACTGCTATAGAATCTAAATTAAAAATTAAAAATTCTAAATTAAGAATGTAGAATGAAGAATGAAGAATGAAAAATGAAGAATGAAGAATGAAGAATGAAGAATGAAGAATGAACTAATTCTAAATTCTAAATTCTAAATTCTAAATTCTAAATTCTAAATTCTAAATTCTAAATTCTAAATTCTTAATTCTTAATTCTTAATTCTTAATTCTTAATTCTAAATTCTAAATTCTTAATTCTTAATTCTTAATTCTTAATTCTTAATTCTTAATTCTAAATTCTAGATTCTAAATTCTAAATTCTAAATTCTGAATTCTAAATTCTACCAGACCCTACCTGAGTTTATAGGTTGACTGAGGGTTCCAGGCCCAGAGGCAGTAGTTGACTTTAAAACTGCGATCGCTTTTCCGTATTGAGGATCCTTGCTAGTGGCACGCCATCCCGGTTGACTAGATAGCAGTTTCCGTTGCTCAAGGGTCAACTCTTGGCGAATATCGGGCACAATTCCTTTCAAACTAATATCTTCACCACTGGGTAGGTAGTAACGAGAGACAGTCACTGTTAAACCCGAACCATCGGATAAGGCATGGACAGACTGGACAGCGGCTTTACCAAAGGTGCGAGAACCGATAACAGTAGCGCGTTTGTTATCTTTGAGAGCACCAGTTAGAATCTCACTAGCACTAGCAGAGTTACCATCCACTAGAATTGCTAAGGGCAGTTGGGTCAAGGCGGTTCGATTAGCCGTGTATGCCTGTTTGCCACCGATCCGGTCTATAGTGCTAACAATTTCTCCCTCTTGCATCCACATCCGGGCAATTTCAATACTGGAAAAAAGTAATCCTCCTGGATTCCCTCGCAGATCTAGGACATAAGCATTCACCTTCTGCTGATTTAGGTTGCTAATTGCCCGTTGCATTTGTTCAGCTGCATGGGAACTAAATTCATTTAAGCTAATATAACCCACTCGCAGATTCCCTTCTTGCTTGACGCTGTAACGAACAGAGGGGATTTCTATCTGAGCTCGGGTTAGTTGTATCTCAAAGATGCCCTGTCCTGGTCGAGCAATCCGCAGAGTGACTGATGTTCCCACTTTACCCCGGATTAGTCCCGACGCATCTTCGAGACTTAACCCTTTGGTAGATTTGCTATCTACAGCTAAAATCCTATCCCCAGCTTGAATACCTGCCTTAAACGCTGGAGAATTTTCAATCGGTTCAATGATTAACGGGGTTTCGGTCTGCTTTTCTATTTCCATGCGAATACCCACACCAGACAGTTCACCAACGGTTTGGTTTGTCAAGGCTTGGAACTGTTCTGGCTCTAAAAAGCGGGTGTAGGGGTCTTGCAAACTTTCCAGGGCTTTCCTAATCGCTTTGTAGGCTTCTTCTTTTGAAGCGTAGTTTCTGCTCAGAAGTTCATGTCTAGTCGCGTGCCAGTCAACTTGGTTAAAGGTGTTATCGACATATGCCCGATTTACAGTTTGCCAAACTTCATCAACAATCGTTTTGGGGCTATCCTGAAATGCTACAACCACAGAGCTACCATTAATCGGTGTTGCCCAAGACCAAACTGCTGTGGTTGCGATCGCTCCAGTGAACAGAACACGTTTGAGTCGGGGGAAGTTTTTCAGGGATTGTCTCATGGATATAAGGCGGCAAATTACTTAATTACTTAATCTATTTAGTTTTTTATAATTATTGAGGTTTTTGTTGACCAGCTCTAGGATTGCCCATGGCTATGAGCTACTGATACTACTTAGCTATGACTACCAATCCTACTGATAATAATAACTAAAAAAAATTATTTGATAGTTTTAGTTTGTGATATGATATAATAAAGAGATATTGCTATTCCTGCGGATGTCTAGTCAAAAACTACCGCAAACTTAGTCACCAACTTTTAGTCACCAACTTTTAGTCACCAACTTTTAGTCACCAAGTTACTAAAGGGGCTATAGTTTTAATATACTATTTAATAGTCTAATTCTAATATACTGAAATTCAGCAACGATAGCATACTGCCGTTGTGCCAGTTCCAAAACTGAACTGCTGTGGGTACACAAACTGCCATAGCGCTCTCAGAATAATCACTGATTTAGCGGCCAGCTCAGTTGCCAGCTCAGTGGCCAGTTCAGTTGCCAGTTACTGTCGGGAATCGGGAGTCGGGAGTCGGGAGTCGGGAATCGGGAATCGGGAGTCGGGAGTAGCTGTAGGGTGGGCAGTGGATCAGACAGATTCACCAAGCTTACCAATGCCCTTAGTAGGCACTGCCCACCTACGATTAACCACAATGATCTCTAAGCACCAGCAACAGCCGGGAGCAAGTTCCTGTAGGGTGGGCAGTGGATCAGACAGATTCACCAAGCTTACCAATCCCGTAGGTAAGCACTGCCCACCTAAGATTTAAGCATTCAGCCGTCAGCTGTCAGCCCTCAGCTAAGGCCAAATGCCTGTGGCCACGCTACGGTAATGGCCACGCTACGGGAATGGATCACCCTACACCGAACAGCAGACTTAACTCAGATTAAATGAATGGTTACCTGTTTTCTTGATGCAATAGCGAGTGGGGTAAACCCTCGCAGGTCGGCGCTGTATCCCTTATTCAAAAGCTGTTCGGTGTAGCGTGGCACAGGCTTCTAGCGTAGCGTGGCACAGGCTTCGACGCTGTGGTAACCCATAAGCTGATACGCGACACGCTGATAGCTTACCCTACGATTAACCACAATGATCTCTAACCACCAGCAACAGCTGTGACAATACTCACTTCATCCCCATCGTTAAGTTTTGTTTCTGTATTTTCCAACAAGCGGATATCTTCCCCGTTCACGTAGAGATTCAAAAATCGACGGGGTTTACCCTGTTCATCGCACATCCGTTGTTTAATCCCAGGACAATTACTTTCCAGGGATTCGATCAGTTCAGAAACATTCGTGCCCTGACATTCTACTGTTGCTTGCTCTTGGGTATATTTTTGCAGAGGAGTAGGAATTAAAACTTTTACAGCCATAATCAATATCTTGCTTTGAATTCTCAATTTTGAAGGTTGAATGGTAACCAATCAGCTATCAGCCATCAGCTATCAGTTATCAGCTATCAGTTATCAGCTATCAGTTATCAGTTATCAGCTATCAGTTATCAGTTATCAGCTATCAGTTATCAGTTATCAGTTATCAGCTATCAGCCATCAGCCATCAGCCATCAGCTATCAGTTATCAGCTTATGGTTTATCACAGGCTAGAAGCCTGTGCCACCACGCTACTAGATCGGTGCTTTTGAGTAAAATAGGCTGACCACTGACCGCTGACCACTGACCGCTGACCGCTGACCGCTGACTGCTGACTGCTGACTGCTGACTGCTGACTGCTGACTGCTGATTGCTGATTGCTGATTGCTTAAACTAAAACTTGTTGCCATTCCAGACGGTCTAGGGTGTTAGCCCGCTCTAATGCTTCCTCGAAATTGTCTAGTTTTGGTTCAATGATCAACGGTTCACCCACATAGCCTTGAACTGCTTCTTGGGTCTTCAAGCCATTACCAGTGATGTAGGCTACTGTAGTTTCATCGGGGTCAATTTTACCAGCTTCTACCAATTTCTTGAGTACAGCAATTGTAGTACCTCCTGCAGTTTCGGTGAAGATTCCTTCAGTTTCTGCCAGCAACTTGATACCTTCGATAATTTCTAGATCAGTGACGGATTCAATGTTTCCGTTAGTTTTATTAGCTATTTCTAAAGCGTAGATGCCGTCGGCTGGGTTTCCAATCGCAATGGATTTAGCAATGGTGTTGGGCTTGACTGGAATAATAAAGTCCCGTCCTGCTTTGAAAGCTTGAGCGATCGGCGAGCAACCTTCTGCTTGAGCACCACTGAAGCGCACTGATTTATCGTCTACTAGACCGACTTTGATGAATTCTTGGAAGCCTTTGTAGATCTTGGTGTATAGGGAACCTGATGCCAAGGGAGCAACCACATGGTCCGGTAGTTGCCAACCCAGTTGTTCAGCCACTTCAAAGCCCAAAGTTTTGGAGCCTTCTGAGTAGTAGGGACGTAGGTTAATGTTCACAAATCCCCAACCGTGGCTGTTGGCTACTTCACAACAGAGGCGGTTGACTTGGTCGTAGTTGCCTTTGACTGCCATTAATGTGGGGTTGTAAATCAGAGTACCCATCACTTTACCCGCTTCCAAGTCAGCAGGGATAAACACGCAGCAGTCGAGTCCAGCATGAGCTGCGATCGCAGCAGTAGAATTCGCTAAGTTTCCAGTACTAGCACAGGATACCGTTGAGAAGCCTAACTCCCGTGCTCTACTTAGAGCTACTGATACCACCCGGTCTTTGAAGCTGAGGGTGGGCATGTTGACGGCATCATTTTTAATGTAGAGATTTTTTAACCCTAAGCGTCTAGCCAACCGAGTCGATTTCACTAAGGGAGTCATTCCCGTACCCACATCAATATAGTTATCAGTAGCAAGGGGTAAGAAAGAACGATAGCGCCAGATGGATTTCGGACCTGCCTCGATGCTCTGGCGGGTTACATGGTTTCTGAGGGTACCGTAGTCATATTTTACTTCCAACGGACCAAAGCATTCCTCACAAACGTGCATTGCCTTTGGCTCATACTCCGCACCACACTCTTTACACTTGAGCTTGGTAAATGCAGTAGATGTCTGGGTTTTGGGAGTAATTGTGGCTTGGCTCATGGGTATATCTCTAATTACGTTCTCTAATTACGTTTCTAATTGGTTCGGTCAACACTTGATTAAAAGTAACATACCTCAAAATGCACGTCAAACATACCCGACTTTTTTAGTCGGGATTAATTGCACCCCTTACACAGCAACCATTAACCAGTGGAAATTACTGTCAATTCAGATACAAACGTTTGGTTGGATTAGTGATATAGGGCTGTGTGTAGGCAAGAGGCAAGAGGCAAGAGGCAAGAGGCAAGAGGAACCCACCCCTAACCCCTCCCAGGAGGGGAAGGCAAGAGGCAAGAGGCAAGAGGCAAGAGGCAACCTTCAACATTTTTGAATTAAGAATTTAGAATGTAGAATTTAGAATTTGGAATTCTAGATTCTGCATTCTGACAGACAACCTACCCTACACCGAATCGCTTTGGGCGAACAACCTGCCAACTTTCGCAACCCCGACTCCCGATTCCCGACTCCCGACTCCCGACTCCCGACTCCCGACTCCCGACTCCCGACTCCCGACTCCCTAGTAGCGCTGATCGAGATGTGCCTGACATAGGGCGGGAACCGCTATAGTATCCTTCCGAAAGCGGAAAATTATTTCCAATTCCTCAATATTCCTTCAACTATCCCATGGGCAAGATAGCCAGAACACATAAATTCATCATCATTTGCCTCACTACTCTAATTTTCATTAGTGCTGGCAGCGCCTCTGCTCAAGACACAGTTATCTTTAGCACAAAAGATATCTTTCATCCCGTTATCGCTAACAACGGTATGGTTTCCTCTCAAGAAGGCTATGCCTCACAAGCTGGTTTAGCGGTTTTAAAAGAAGGTGGCAATGCCGTTGATGCTGCGGTAACCATTGGGTTTACCCTAGCGGTAACCTTACCCCGAGCTGGCAATCTCGGTGGCGGTGGCTTTATGCTCTTACATCTGGCCAAGGATAACCAAACCATTGCTATTGATTATCGGGAGAAAGCACCACTAGCTGCTACTCGTGATATGTTTCTGGATAAGAATGGTGAGGTTGACCCAGAAAAGTCTCGATACAGTTATTTATCTGTGGGTGTTCCTGGTACCGTAGCTGGGTTAACTATGGCACTAGAAAAATACGGCACTATTTCCTTAGAACGGGCATTACAACCAGCTATAGAATTAGCAGAAAAAGGGTTCCCAGTTTATGAAGATTTGCTGGGCTCTCTGAGAGACTATAAGCAGAAAATGCAGGCTTCTGAGGCGAGTATGGCTATTTTTTATAAGCCAGGAGGTGTCCCTTATCAGGTAGGGGAAATCTTGGTACAAAACGATTTAGCCCGTAGTTTAAAGCTAATTGCTAAACATGGGGCTAAAGCTTTTTATGAAGGTGCGATCGCATCCGCTATCGTAGCAGACATGGAAGCCAATGGTGGTCTGATTACCAAAGAGGATTTAGCCACCTATAAACCCGTGATTCGAGAGCCGATTCGGGGCACTTATCGGGGCTATGAGATTTATTCTATGCCACCTCCAAGCTCTGGAGGTATCCATCTGGTGCAGATGTTGAATACTTTAGAAGCCTTTCCGATTCGGAAACTGGGACATAATACTGCCCAAACAATTCATTTAATGACCGAAAGTATGAAGTTAGCCTATGCTGACCGTTCTAAATTTTTAGGAGATTCTGACTTTGTTACCGTTCCCATTGGTGAATTAACCTCTAAAACCTATGCTGAACGAATCCGTCAAGGGATTAATCCCTATCGAGCAACTCCCAGTTCAGAAATTGCCCCTGGTAATATTACTCAACCGATAGAAAGCAATGATACTACCCATTATTAAGTGATGGATAAATATGGCAATGCTGTTGGTGACAGCTCCTACACTGACCCGTTGGGTTCAGTGTAGGCTTCCCAGCCAATCCGGCCATCGCTTAGGAGGCGCTGGGCTTTAAGAACGGACTGCCCTGCCGCTCTGTTTCGTATATTGATCGCTGCATTATGATCACGATCGAGGCTGCAACCACAATGGGGACAATCGTGCCACCTTGTATGCAGCTTTTTGGGAACTTTTTTGCCACAATTGGAGCAATTCTGTGAGGTGTTTTGGGCACTTACCGGAACCGCCAACAAGCCAGCATTTTCGGCTTTGCTTGCCAGGATTGTCAGAAAGCTTGACCAACCCGCATCCAATACAGACTTAGCCAATCGGGACTTAGCCAGTCCCTTTACATTTAACTTTTCGTGAGCTACTACATCGTATTTTGACAGCAAATAATTGGCGGTCTTAAAGTGGAAGTCTTTCCGTTTATCCGCTACTTTTTTGTGCTGTCTACCAAGTTGCTTGATAGCCTTGAGTCTGTTGCTGCCTCCCTTCTTCCGTCGAGATACCCTTTTCTGAATAACCTTCAATCTTTTTTGAGATTTTCGGTAATACTGAGGAATTTCTATTGTCTCTCCTTCCGAAGTAGTCAAAAACTCCTTAAGACCAACATCAATACCGACTATTGAGTCAGGATTAATGTCAGGTTTAACTTCAGGTACAGTTTGATATTCTAGGGACAATACCAGATAATATCCATCACACTTTTTGGTGATCGAAGCTGTTTTGATTTTGAATCCATCAGGAATAGGGCGATGTAGTACAACCTTGATTTTCCCTATTTTAGGGAGGTTGATAAGATTGCCATCCAAACAACCTTCTTTCATTTGGGGGTAGGTAAAGGTGCGGTAGCGGTGTTGTTTCTTAAACCTGGGTCTACCACTCCGCTTCCCATTGCAATCCCCCTTAACAAATCTATCAAAAGCGTGCTTTACTCTTTTGACTACATCCTGAAGCACCTGGGAATGTATGTCCCTGTACCAAGGATGAGTCTTCTTGAGATTGGGTAAAGTCTTTTTCTGGGAGTAGTAATCTGGATTGTCCCTTAATTCGGAAAGATGGCAGACAAGAGGACAAGCATTAATTGAACAGCGATTTTCCTCGTACCAACGAAACCGATCGGCCAACAAATAGTTATATTGAGCACACAGCATTGACAGCCAGTGATCTATCTTGGCTTTTTGCTGCTTTGTTGGTTTTAACCGGTACTGGTACGCGATTCTCATTTGACTTGTTCTCTAGCTCATCGACCTACTATTAGTATAATATACAGCTAGTCAAAGCGCCAGTCAGAATGAAAACAATAAAAATGACAATTAGACTTACCGATTTCGAGAAAAGACAACTGGAGCAAGAAGCAAAACGGAGGGGAATGACTCAGTAATCAATACAATGAAGTTTTATAGCTCTTCTTCCTGATCCAAAAGACCCTGTGCAAAATTAATCCCACACTCATGCTGCGCATTGAGATGTGGGGCTTCTTTTGCAGGACAGTTAATACCTATACTTTAAACTTCAGATATGGCAGTACAATTACTGTACCGGGAACGGGTATTCTCCTCAACAATGAAATGGATGATTTTTCAGCTAAGCCAGGGGTTGCCAATTTTTTTGGATTAACTGGAGCAGAATTCAATGCTATAGCACCACAGAAAAGGATGCTGAGTTCTATGACTCCAACAATTGTGCTCAAAGATGGTAAGGCTTATCTGGTCACTGGCAGTCCAGGAGGGAGTAAGATTATTACCACCGTTTTGCAATTGATTCTGAATTTAATTGATCACCAGCTCAATATTGCTACAGCTACTAATGCCATTCGGGTACATCATCAATGGTTACCGGATCAACTTTTTGTAGAACAGGGTTTAAATGGTGATACAATCCAGTTATTAAACTATAAAGGATATAAGATTTCGGTGGATGATTCTATGGGGAGTACCCAGAGTATCATGTACATTAACAATTCATTTGAAGGTGCATCTGATCCTCGCCGACCTGGTGCCTTAACCAAATGGTTATTAACATAGCATTTACTTTAGCAATCCGTGTAGGAATTGTGGGAATTTTTGATCGTAAGGTAAGCATTCAGCTGTCAGCTGTCAGCTGTCAGCCGTCAGCCGTCAGCCAATGGCTCTTCCCGTAGCCTGCCCGTAGCCCATAAGCTGATAACTGATAGCTGAATGCTTACATCATAAGTTCCCGACTCCCAACTCCCGACTCCCGACTCCCGACTCCCGACTCCCTATTCCCTATTCCCTGTTCCCTTTGCTATTACATGCCTCCACCAAATCCTAAGAATAAATGCCTAGATTGCTTAGGGATGAAATTGGAAGGAATGCTGATTCCGCCAAACAAACAAAAACGTAAGTTTTGGCAACAACCCTCTAAAATCCCGCAGATTAATTTATACCTAACCATTCAATTTAAGCAGCAGTGGGAAGAGTTGCTCGAAGGTCGTGTTAAATTTGGACTCAAAGGTGGAGTACTGCGCCTTCATCTCCAAAATGGTAATATCCCCTATGAATTCCGTGACCTTGGTGGTTATCTTCAACTGGCAACAGTAGGTAATCAACAGCCACCATGGCCTAGTTGTGATCTCAAGCAGCGTCCAACAGACCCTAATGGCAACAGGGAAAAAGGGGGAGGTAATGTTACTCCAGAAGCTACCCAATCGCAATCCCACGAGACATCCCAACTAGAATATCAACCAGAATCCTACGAGACATCCCACGAGACCGATCAAGTTTCCTGGTGCCACATTACCAATCAAGTTTCGGCGGAAAATCCTGCCTGGATTTTTGAAGAAGAGAAGGGGAATGGTGTTTTATTTGGTTGTCTGAATCGGGTAAAGCTAGCAACTGTCAATGTCACTGCTTTACCCTGTCGTATCCAAGCAATCTTTGAAGTATCCCAGGGAGATATTTGTGTAACTGAAGTTGAGGGGTTGTGGTCCAATAACCTCACCCGCAATAAAACCGTTGTGCTAAACAGACTGATTGTGGAACATTTGTTGGTAACTAAATTTAAGCCCTATCTGTCTCGAGTGAAATTGCAATATGGGTGAGGAAAAATCTCAACCGATTCTGCTAAGCCTGATCAAGCGGGTTGTAGTGGCAGAAACAGACAATCTTGAGCAGTTGACCGCAATGGTTGGGCTGAATCTGGCTGAGGACTTCACTGGGGCTGACTTAAGTTACACTGACCTCAGCCAAGCTAGGTTGATTGAAGGGGATTTCAGAGGAACGGATTTCCGGGGGGCTAACCTCCAAGGTGCCAACTTCTGTAATGCTGACTTGAGGGGGGCTGATTTCAGGAATGCGAATCTAAGCATGAGCGACTTCAGGAGTGCTAATCTCCAGGGGGTAAGCCTTGGTGGTGCTGACCTGAGGGGGATACGATTAGATGGGGCTAATGTCAGGGATGGTGACCTCAGTGGTGCTGACTTGAGGGGAGCTGACCTCAGGAAAACTGACCTGACTGGTGTCAATCTTAGCGAGGCTAAATTGGGAGGTGCTTACCTCCAGGGGGCTAAACTCAGGGGGGCTAATCTGGGTAGTGCGATTTTGAGCAGAGCTAACCTTCAGGGGACTAACCTGATCCGTGCCCACCTGGGGGGGGCTGACTTGAGGTGTGTTGATTTATCTTATGCTAACTTGAGCCGTGCTGAGCTTAGTGAAGCTAATCTCAAAGGTGCGAAACTGAGGGGAACTAATCTCAAAGGTGCTGATTTAAGTTTAGCAGATATGACCCAAGTTTGCCTGATTCGTGGTAATTTGAGTTATGTCCATCTGATTCGTGCCAACCTACGCAAAGCTGAGCTGATTCGTACCGACTTAAGTCACAGTGATCTCAGGGGAGTTGATCTTCAGGGAGCTGACTTGAGTTTGGCTATCTTTGAAAATGCTGACCTTAGGAGTGCTAATCTCAGAAGTGCCAAGATGAATCTTTCTGAGTTAGATGGTGCCAATCTCAGGGGGGCTGATTTTACTCATGCTGAGATTAGGGGGGCAAAAGTTAAAGGGGCTAGGTTCGCTAAAAATAGAGGTATTTCTGATCAGATGAGACGGGTTTTAATGCGCTTAGGGGCAATTTTTGAAGATGACGACCGCGATAGCTCTAGGGTAATTATTTCTCGTTAAGTTAGGGAGTATCTTTCGGTAAATTGTAGCGCTGGGGGCAGGGAATCGGGAATCGGGAATCGGGAATCGGGAAAAAGTTATGAAAAAACTTTTTATATAAAGGGTTTAGCAATTTGTCTTGATCCAGTAGCGATTAGGGTGCGTTAGGCTTTGCCGTCACGCACCCACAAGATCTATTACAAGACCGCGATCGCATTTTTCTAAGCAACGTTATCCCCTGAGGTACGTAAGGGAATTAGAGGCAGCAGGGGAGACAAGGGAATAAGAGACACATTTGAAGTTTCAGTCTTGTCAGGCTCGGGTGCTTGGAAAGGTTCCTCAAATTGCTCAAACTCCATTTCGGACACTGGTTGCTGTAACAATTTTTCTAATCCAATTTGCGGTTTGACTTCATCAATATCTTCTTCGAGGATTTGATTGAGCTTAATTTTGTCTTCTATTTCCAGAGTAGTGATTGCTTCAACAATAGACTCGAAAGGAATTAGCATTTTGACAGCAGCTTGTATCATGTTTACCTTCCGGGATTATGTGTATATGATTACTTAAGTTACTATACTAGCGTCGATTTACCTCTGTGGTAACCCCAGTTTATGTTTATTAACATTTCCTTCCAAGTCAGCATCTTAACTGTTGACTATTTTCCCAAAATGTGTTTAAACGAGCCATAAAGTTTTACCAGCTATGGTTATTGTCAACAGATCAGTACATAGTATGAAAATAACCAAAAATGTATTTAAACATACTATTAAGGATGGAAAACTGCTTTTACCTAGGTTGATTAACAGGGATTATCTGATGTCTGTATAATTACTCTAATAGAAATCTCCCGATCTCCCCATCCTCACAGGGGTAGGTTTTTTACATTTGGGTCGGGAGTCGGAAATCGGGAGTCGGGAGGGGTGCGACCCCGCGCTTTTTCAAAGCTAAGCGTGAACGCGCAAGCCCTGGGAGTCGGGAGTCGGGAAAAGCAGGAAATGGGGAGAATTATCCCGGAAATTATTGTGTATTTTGATACGAATTTTGATTAATTTATACGTAGCGATGCAGCGCGGTCTTGGAAACCCCCACTCGCTATTGCATCAAGACAATAAAAGTACGTACTCGCCCCTTTGTAAAAAATCTACCCTTGTAAGATCTCCCCACACTCCCCGCGCTTCCCACACTTCCCACACTTCCCACACTTCCCGCGCCCCCGCCCCATCTCCCTATCTCCCCATCTCCCCATCTCCCCACACTTCCCACACTTCCCACACTTCCCACACTTCCCACAGGTTTATTATGGGTTTCAACCGGACGAATAATCAAGATTTGGAAGTAAAATCACCAACATCCCTATTACTTCGGTCGGGTGCGATGGAACCAACAGAAGCACAATATCTAATTCTCAATGCTTTGGATACCTTAGGTTTACTAGAAAATACTGTTTATGACCAAGACAATGGCATTTGGTACATTAGCACTGCCAGCCTTCTTCTGCCGTTTGCTATGCTTTTACCAAATGGTGAAATTACCCCGATTACACCTGTAGCCGAATTATGAACCCCTTAAGTGAATTACAACAACAGCAATATCAACGAATGATAGAACTCTCGACTCTGGCTCGTCAGCGATATCTGGACTCCGGAGGAGATCCAAACCGAGCCTCAGGGAGTCTACACAATGAAAATTACATGACTGCGGAAGAACAGCAGGAATTCTTGGTATTAGCTAGAGCACTTTCCGGGATATACATTAATAATGGTTATGTTTACTGTCAAGGGCGGTCTTGGAAATTACCGGAAGTGTTGAATCACGACTAGAGGGGGAGTGTGGAGAGAGGGAGGAGTGTGGGAAGTGTGGGAAGTGTGGGAAGTGTGGGAAGTGTGGGTAAACTTAAAAACTCTTCAAACTATGTATTAAAATAAGCTATAATATAATATTTATCTAAACAATTCTACCCATTTCCCTATCTCCCTGCTCCCTGCTCCCTACTCCCTGCTCCCTTCTTCCTTCACATACCACAAATTTCCCTTAATTCTGTTTCCTTTTCATGAGTGACAAGGTAATCATGGAGCCAATCACAACTCTTTGCCACTAAATCATCTAAATCGAAATTCCATAAAATTACAGTGTTGTCTGCACTAGCAGAAGCAAGAGTCTGGCCATCTGGGCTAAAGACCACGCTATTGACCCAATCGCTATGTCCGGTGAGGGTGTGCAGGTGTTTGCCTTGGTGATTCCATAGTTTCACCGTCTTGTCCCAACTAGCAGAAGCAAGAGTCTGGCCATCTCGGCTAAAGACCACGTTATTGACCCAATCGCTATGTCCGGTGAGGGTGTGCAGGTGTTTGCCTTGGTGATTCCATAGTTTCACCGTCTTGTCCCAACTAGCAGTAGCGATAGTCTGGCCATCTCGGCTAAAGGCCACGCTAGTGACATTTGCGTTGTGTTCGGTGAGGGTGTGCAGGTGTTTGCCTTTGAGATTCCACAGTTTCACAGTCTTGTCCCAACTAGCAGAAGCGATAGTCTGGCCATCTCGGCTAAAGGCGACGCTATTGACAGGTTCGCTATGTCCAGTGAGGGTGTGCAGGTGTTTGCCTTTGAGATTCCACAGTTTCACCGTGTTGTCATCACTAGCAGAAGCGATAGTCTGGCCATCTCGGCTAAAGACCACGCTATTCACCCAATCGCTATGTCCAGTGAGGGTGTGCAGGGGTTTGCCTTCTCGATTCCACAGTTTCACCGTGTTGTCATCACTAGCAGTAGCGATAGTCTGGCCATCTGGGCTAAAGACGACGCTATTCACCCAATCGCTATGTCCGGTGAGGGTTTGCAGGTGTTTGCCTTGGTGATTCCATAGTTTCACCGTCTTGTCCCAACTAGCAGTAGCAATAGTCTGGTCATCTCGGCTAAAGGCGACGCTAGTGACATCTGCGCTATGTCCAGTGAGGATGTGCAGGTCTTTGCCTTTGAGATTCCACAGTTTCACGGTGTTGTCCAAACTAGCAGTAGCGATAGTCTGGCCATCTCGGCTAAAGGCCACGCTAGTGACAGGTTCGCTATGTCCAGTGAGGGTGTGCAGGGGTTTGCCTTTGAGATTCCACAGTTTCACCGTGTTGTCCAAACTAGCAGAAGCGATAGTTTGGCCGTCTGGGCTAAAGGCGACGGTTATCAGATATTGGCTATGTCCGGTGAGGGTTTGCAGTACTTTGCCTTGCAGATTCCACAGTTTCACGGTGTTGTCCAAACTAGCAGTAGCGATAGTCTGGCCATCTGGGCTAAAGGCGAGACTAGTGACAGTATCAGTATGTCCAGTGAGGGTTTGCAGGTCTTTGCCTTTGAGATTCCACAGTTTCACGGTGTTGTCCCAACTAGCAGAAGCGATAGTCTGGCCATCTCGGCTAAAGGCCACGCTAGTGACAGGTTCGCTATGTCCAGTGAGGGTGTGCAGGGGTTTGCCTTTGAGATTCCACAGTTTCACGGTGTTGTCCCAACTAGCAGAAGCGATAGTCTGGCCATCTCGGCTAAAGGCCACGCTAGTGACAGGTTCGCTATGTCCAGTGAGGGTGTGCAGGGGTTTGCCTTTGAGATTCCACAGTTTCACGGTGTTGTCAAAACTAGCAGAAGCGATAGTCTGGCCATCTCGGCTAAAGACGAGGCTAGTGACAGGTTCGCTATGTCCAGTGAGGGTGTGCAGGTGTTTGCCTTGTAGATTCCATAGTTTCACCGTCTTGTCCAAACTAGCAGAAGCGATAGTCTGGCCATCTCGGCTAAAGACGAGGCTAGTGACAGGTTCGCTATGTCCAGTGAGGGTGTGCAGGTGTTTGCCTTGTAGATTCCATAGTTTCACGGTGTTGTCCCAACTAGCAGAAGCGATAGTCTGGCCATCTCGGCTAAAGGCGACGCTAGTGACAGTATCAGTATGTTTATCCAGGCTATTATACTGGTTGACGCCATAGAGAGATTGCTGCAACTTAGCGATCACTTGTATTCTAGTATCACCTTTTACCCTTTTTGCCTTTTGGAGTTTTCCTACTGCCCTTAAACTCTCTTTTAGAGCATCAAAGGCTTGCTTTGAGGTAAACAAGAGTTCTGAAGATTGACTCAGGGCTTTAATTTCACTTTCTTCTGCCTTTCTCGCCTGTTTACTAGACTCCAATCCAAAAAACGTTGAAACAACTGTCCCCAATACCAACATAGCAATAAACCCTCCCACCATTAACCTGCGGTTACGGGTCATTTGCTTGTGCTTCTGACCGCTGACCTCAATATACTCCTCCGCCAGCCCATTCAACATCCCCAATTCACCATACTTTCTTAAATACTCCTGGGCTTCTATTAACCTCCCCCCAAGCAACAGTAAACCGGCATCATCACGCTTCTTTCCCTTCTCTTGCCATTCAAGCGCCGCCGCTTCCAGCTTGCTTTCGATCACCATCGCTTCTGTGTAAGTCTGCTTCCATTCCACCAACCTTCCCCAGTGGCGAATCAAGGCTTCATGAACCACATCCAAAACCACATCCTGGGAATTTTCCTCATGACTTCTAGTAATCAAGCGGTTGTCTGAACTGGCTAAGGTCTGGCTAACAGCATCGAGCAGTTCTAAACTGTGATGAGAATTGACTAACTCCCCCAGGCGTACTCGTCTACGGGTATCGAGAGTCTCTCCCACTTGAGTTAATTCCAACAACAAACGCCTAGCCACAGTTTGTTCTACCTGGGAGAGACTATCAAATACCTGATTTGCCTTCTTTTCCAGAGTTCCCTCAATTCCCCCTAACTGTTGATAGGTTTCTAACCGTAAAAACGTTTCCTGCTGCTGTCTTGACTGTTTCCATAATTCCGTCAGAGTATATTGGAGCAGGGGAAGGCTACCTGGATAATCTTCGACATCGTTAATCAGTTGCTGTTTTAATCTGCCCTCAATTCCTAATCCTACTAATTCAGCTGGTTTAGCGATCGCTTCTTCAATTTCCTCACGGTTCAAGTGGTCAACATTAATTAATGGTCTATTAATCTTTTCAACAAATTGAGGATACTTTCGCGACCGCCCCCGAAAGTCAGAGCGCATGGCAATTAATACAATTAGATTGTCTTTCTGCTCTAATAATTCAATTAAACTGTTAAAGAATTCCAGCCGTTGGTGAGGTTGACTCATAGTGAAGCACTCTTCAAACTGGTCAATAATCATGACCACCGGTTCAGAAGTCTCTACTAGAGTAAGACTAGAATTGCCTCCCTTGTTATCTAAAAGCTTTCCCAACTCCTGCACCTCCTGTAACCTTTGCTTTGGTGCAACACCCGGAGTGAAAGGTTCTAGATAATGCCAGCGATCGCTTCCGGGAATAGCCTGCCCTAACTTCAGCTGATACAATAATCCTGCCCTGAGTAAGGAAGACTTGCCACTGCCGGAAGCTCCTAATACCATCAGTAGACGGTCTTGATTTTTCACTCGCTCAATTAATTGCTCGGTCAACTTAGAGCGACCATAAAACACCAGAGCATCTTCTGGTTTAGCCGTAAAATAAGACAGAGACCGATAGGGGCACTTATCCTGAAAGCTGGGTTTGGGAAACTGGGTAGTCAGTAGAATGGCTTGTTTTGAGTTAGCAATTAAAGGACGTTGTCCAGTCCTTGACATCTGCTGCTCAATAAACAAGGCCAAATTATGACTAGTAACAATACCATCCGGGGAATTTTCTGGATTCAACCCTGCCAGTAACTCCTTGGTAAATACTCCTTGTTCATGGCTAATTTCTACTCCCGGTTCATAGGAACGAGTAGCAGTAATTAAGCAGTAAACTTTATCAGTTGGGATAAAGTTTAGTAACTCGCCACTGTAGCAACAATCTAACCAAATCACTAGCTGTTTGACTGGGCTAGTTGCGATTTTATCACCCAATTCCCGCAGAGGATAGCCATAAATCCCAACATCAGGAAAGGCATCACTAGTCACTAAGAAAACTTCCTCAACTCCATCCACCTCTTGTCTACAGCCATGGCCTGAAAAGAAGAATAGGGCAGTTTCTGGGGGTTGGTTGGGAGGTGGAGGATTAAACAGATTTGCGACTGCTTCCCTTAATTCCTCTAATTTTACTAGTCCTCTGCTGGATGGTCCCCCTGGTCCTTTTTGGGTCAACCCAAGGGGTAAGTCCTGAATCCGAAACGGTTCATAGCCATACTGTTGTAATCGTTGAGCGACATTTTCCCCGTCTAATGCAGCAACGGTTAGGTCGTTAAAGTTGGTGTATTCTGGATAACGGTTAATCCCAACGATTAGGGCTTCCCATTCCGATGTCATTGGAGCGAGGTTGTGAAATTTTTATTAGCGTAACATACTATCACAATTTCGGGAACTAGGCTGATCCTTCGTGTATAAAGATGATAGTGATTGAAGTAGTGGCAGTGGCTGATGAATACCAACAAAACCTTATTAGCTTTTTTACTTGCTCTGACCGATTTAGACACACCCTTGAGTCAAGCTGAGAATAAGAGCATCAAAGAAATTGGCGATCAACTTGATGCCCAACCTCTGGCCTGGGAGAGGTATACCAAACCCAAGCTGCTAGAGATGATTGCAGCCAATCCTGAGTTAAATCAACGTTACCAAACCTATTACAACCAACTTGACACTAAGGTCGATATTCACCCAGACTATCTCCCCACAGAAGCGGAAATCCAGCCAGTCAATACACCTAGCAGTGTCTGGGGCATGAAAGGACATAAACCTAAGTCATCACCTACAGGCTATGAGCAACAAATTAATAATATTGTGATTGTCGTCAGTCGTACAGAACAACCAGAAGCAGCTGTGAAAGAATTACCCTTGGACAAACTGAAACAGTTTTTAGGGACTTCTGAAAAGTAAAGTACCCAATTCGGGAGTCGGGAGATGGGGAGATGGGGAGATGGGAGATGGGGAGATGGGGAGTCAGATTAGCGACTGGCGTGTCCCCTTTTATTCAGGATCCAGACAGAACCCAAACCACTCTCGCTTTGCATCAAGACAAGGAAGAACATTGAATGTAGCTCGTAAGTATCATCAACACTATACTCATAAGTTTGGTATGATTAGTTCCTGGGAGTTTCCTTAACTAACGGTGCTAACCACTAAACCAAATTAACTTTAACTAAACTACAACGGTTTTAATATTACAGCGTTTTTCATAACTATTAGGTAAACAGGATTTTTTCCCTGTTCCCTGTTCCCTGTTCCCTACTCCCTGCTCCCTGCTCCCTAAAACCTAAGAATTTGTCCCTCACCCAATTTAAAAGAGTGCTATAGTGAGCGATCTAATCTTTCCAACTATCGATTTATTTTTATATGACTTACGAGATGCTCTCAACCTCACTGAAGCTGAGAAGCAACAAAAGCAAGCTAAGTTCCGAGCTAAACTCCCAGCAGATAGTCAATTCTCTGATCCTGATCTAGAAACTAAATATTTAGAACTACTCCCTAAGCAAAAGTATTATGACTTTACCACAGCAAACGATACCCTAGAAGGGTACTACTACCCTGTCCGCTTAAATGATACCTATGGCTTGCAAATTGATTGTTCCATTAACAATCAAACCGACCCCCAAACCCCTGACTGTTTTGCCAGACTCCGAGCCGAAATTGAATGGAGATTACAAGGTGAAACAGCGACCCTAGGGCAAACTTGGATGCTTTCTGGATGGTTACCGAAAACATCGAGCAAAAGCTACGAATACATTGCTAAATCCTGTTATCAGGTTTTAATGACAGCGGCTAATTGGTCACAAGATTTACAGGAATTATCTTCAGCAGAAAATTCGACCAAACAGGAAAAAGACATTGCAAAATCTGGGAATAAGGTTTTCGATAAAGGGGCGAATTGGTCACAAGATTTACATGGAAAAGGAAGCTTATTTGGTGGTCAAGTTTTTGAACTGTGGCGATATCAACCCCATAGTCAGGCCAACTGCCATGTGATCATTATGATCTTTCCTGACCAAGAAAGTATGGAAAAGGCAGCGGAGTTGTATACTGATTGGATGGGTCTGTTTAGTTATAGAAACAAAATTTTATGGGCTTACAGCCAAAGTCGCTTAATCAAAAAGTCATTGGTAGATTTCTATAAGCAGGTTGAAGAAAATCAGAGACTTATCACTGACCAAAACTCTTCTGGCTTTAGAGACCAAACCATCGCCGCCAAACTCGATGACATTCAAAAGTCTTTAGGGAACTATACCCTGGATTTGCCTAAACTAAATTTTCAAAACCAAATTATCGAGATTAATTTATTCAATTATCAAACCCGTTTAGAAATCATCAACCAAAAATGCCAAAAATTAGGTGCCGATAATAACCTAGAGTTTTTAGAAACGTTTAGTAAAGAGGTAAAGGAAAATTACCTATTGCAGGTTACTAAAGACTATGATATAATGGAGGTGGCATTACGGTTGCTAGAGACCAGAATCAATGCCATCCGTAGTCAAATTGAGCTGGAAAAAGCAGAACGCGATCGCAACTTCCAGACTCTAGTAACAGTAGTTGGTGCGGGAACAGCTGTTACGGCTTTAATGGATTTTGATGGGAAGCAGTGTGAGACTGTATCCAAGATTATCCCCCCCTTGGAGAACAGCTGTAAAAACCCTTTGATTGATAGTGTGATAGTACCAGTTGGGCTTATCCTGATCTTTGGAGTAATTGCTTTGTGCTTCAAAAAAATATTATCTGCTAGTAGGTAGGGGTGAAGTGAGCTGTTGCACGATTGAGATTAATCCTATGGTGGGCAGTGCTTACCAATGCTATGGCTAGTAAGTGAATCTAACCGATGCTCTGCCCACCCTACAGTCACTATGGTGGGCAGTGCTTACCCATGCTATGGCTAGTCAGTGAATCTAACCGATGCACTGCCCACCCTACAGTCACTACAGTCACTGAGCTGTTCCACCATTGTGATTAATCCTTTGGTGGGCAGTGCTTAACAATGCTATCGCCAGCAAGTGAATCTAACCGATGCACTGCCCACCCTACAGTCACTATGGTGGGCAGTGCTTACCCATGCTATCGCCAGTAAGTGAATCTAACCGATGCACTGCCCACCCTACATCTCTACTCCCTACTCCCTACTCCCTACTCCCTACTCCCTACTTCTGTCACGAAGTCTAATCAACGGCTCCCAAAGCTTTCAGGGAGGTAATAGTTGCTTTTGTTAAACCAGTAACACCGGCGATATTCATCCCCTCATAGGGTCTAGGCACTCTCAGGGTTTTGATACATTGACCCGTCTCAATATCCCAAAACTTAATTGTGCCATCGTTGCTGCTACTGGCCAGCATTAAACCATCTCGACTGAAAGCAACAGACCATACCACATTAGTATGTCCATGGAGAGTTTTTAAACATTCACCTGTCTGAACATCCCAGAGCTTACAGGTTTTATCATAACTACCACTAGCGATCAGTTTACCATTAGGGTTGAACGCCACTGAGCGTAATCGATGGGTGTGTCCACGCAAAGTTTTGAGACACTCACCAGTGCCAACATCCCAGAGCCTGACAGTGTGGTCTTCACAGCCACTAGCGAGAATTCTGCCATTTCCACTAAAGACAACGGACTTGATGATATTCCGGTGTCCCTGCAAAGTACTCAAACAGTCACCGGTGTCAACATCCCAGAGTTTAACGGTTTGGTCTTCACAGCCACTAGCAATAATTGTACCATCTGGACTGAAAGCCACTGACCAGACCAAACTCCTGTGTCCTAATAAGGTCTGGAAACACTCACCGGTGCTAATATCCCAGAGTCTTACCTTATCGTCATTATGACCACTGGCTAAGATTTCTCCATTGGGACTAAAGGCCACTGAAAGTACCCACTTGGGTCCGTGGAAGGTGTTGAGGCATTCACCAGTGCTAATATCCCAGAGTCTGAGGGTTTGGTCTTTAGAGCCACTAACTAAGATTGTACCATCTCGACTGAAGGCAACAGAAAATATCAAATTGGTATGTCCTCGTAAGGTATCGAGGCATTCACCGGTACCAACATCCCAAAGTCTGACGGTTTGGTCTTCACAGCCACTGGCGAGGGTTGTGCCATCTGGACTGAAAGCAATAGACCATACGCCATTGGTATATCCTCGAAACGTGTTGAGGCATTGACCAGTGTTAATATTCCATAGCCTTACGGTTTGGTCATCACTACCACTGGCTAAGGTTACGCCATCTGGACTGAAAGCAATAGACCATACGCCATTGGTATGTCCGTACAACTTATTAACACATTCACCGGTGCTAAGATTCCATAGCCTTACGGTTTTGTCATCACTACTACTGGCGAGAGTGGTGCCATCTCTACTAAACCCGATTGACCGTATGCTTTTTGTATGTCCCCGCAGAATCTTAAGGCATTCACCGGTACTAAGATTCCATAGCCTTACGGTTTTGTCATCACTACTACTGGCGAGAGTAGTTCCATCGGGGCTGAAAGCCACTGACCTGACCTGCTGAGAGTGTCCTTGCAAGGTGCTGAGACATTCACCTGTATCAGAGTCCCAGAGTTTGACAGTTTTATCTTCACTGCCACTAGCGATAATGGCACCATTAGGACTACAAGCTACGGCTCTTACGGTCTGGGAGTGCTCTGACAAGATGTTCAAGCATTCACCGGTACTAACATCCCAGATTCTAACGGTTTTATCGCCACTGCCAGTAGCAACAATTGTGCCATCTCCACTTAAAGCAACTGACCATATTCTACTCCTATGTCCTCGCAAGGTGTGGAGACATTGACTGGTAGCAATATCCCAGAGCCTGACGGTTTGATCTTCAGAGCTACTAGCCAAAATCTGAGTGTCTTCACTGTTACCATCATCTAGCCTAGTAAAGGCCAAAGACCATACCCAACTGGTGTGTCCCTTCAAGGTTAAACGGTATTGACTATCGGCAATTTGCCACAGATGAATCTTGCCCATGCTATCACCCGCAGCCAAAAGCTGGGCATCGGGGCTAAATGCTACTGACAAAATACTACCAAAAGGTTGAGTAAAAACTGATTTAGCGATGGTAGCATTAGCGAAGTTTATATCTAGCAACTCTACCCCCTGAAGGTAAGCTTGCAAAATAGTGAGATTAGAAAAATCATAACCCCTTAAATCAGTTTGAAGTTGGCAGAGCAGATTAAGGATATTACCGGCTACATAGCCTACCTTTGGCACCAAGTCTTCTCTTATCTTTGAAAGACTACAATTTAGGGTTTCTTCCAGACAACTTTGACTAGTCAAACTAGCGATTAGCAGGTCGATTACTGGTTTGAGGAGCAGACGGGATTGAGCTTCCCGAACGTACTGTTTTGCCAAAGCCTTCAGCAAACAATGAGAATTAAACAGAGCTATTTTATCTGTGAGTATTTCCTGACTAACCTGCTCAATGATTTTTTCAGTCATGTACTCGATCAGGACAGGTTGCAGGGTAAAGCCTGCTGAACTTTTTTCCAAAGGTAAACGTCTTTGCAGGGATTGCAGTGTTACTGGTAACTGTTGTTTAGCCACTGGTGAGAGGATATCCTCTCGGAGTTGGGCAAGGGAAACTGCTTCCCGATTAATTGCCAACCAGTACAGAATTTCCTTTTCGTAGTCTGACAAGTGCTCAAAGTGCCAGGTTAACACTTCACGAAAGTCATCGAAGACGGGTTTACCTTCTGTTAAAAAGTCACCAATATTACCCAAAAATACTTCATCAATATGCTTGGCAACAATTTCTAGGGATAAAGGATTACCGTTGTAAAAGTCAATCAGTTCTTGCCATTGCTGATCTGAACCAGAGAACGATGCAATGGAATTAAATATTTTTTTGCCCTCTGAAACTTCAAAACCGCTTAATTCCAGGCAACGAACCGGTCGTGTTTTGCCTTCAAGTCTGGCAATGGCGTGGGGCTTCTCTCGGCTGGTGATCAACAAGCAGCTTTGATGGGAGACTTCTCCAATTTGTCGGAACAGTTGCTCATACTCTTCATATCCCTCTCGATATTGTCCAGGCTTGTCACCACCTTGTAGAATTGATTCCACATTATCCAGGATTAGCAAACAGCGATGCTCACGCAAATAGTGAAGTAGTAGTGATAGTTGAGCATCTATGGTGTCTGGTAAATGGCTTTCTACCTGGTTGGAGAGAAATTTGATGATATCTTCGAGAATTTTGATAATGGGAGGAGCATTAAGTAGCGTACGCCAAATGACGTACTCAAACTCATCCTGAATGCCATGGGCTAGCTTGAGGGACTGATCAGTTTTGCCAATTCCACCCTTACCTAGCTTGAGGGAGAGTCCAGTTTTACCAATTCCACCCATTCCTAGAATTGCCACCACTCGGCAACGATCCTGGAGAATCCATTGCACTAGGGTAGCCAATTCTTCGGTACGTCCAAAGAAAACTGGCACATCCGGCGCTGCTGACCAATCTACTCGATTTGGGGGGATTTTAGCGGTTGTCTTCTGGATTGAGGACTTAGGGAGGTTGTTCTCAATCACATATTCCCAGTTAAGTCCTAAAACTTGGCAAAATACCTGGAAAACTTGGGCATTAATCGGCTTTCCTTGCAAGAAGCGTTTCCAAGTAGCTAGGGAGACACCAGGAGCATAGATTTCTTGCAACCCATACTCGGAGGATGCCCAGTCGATATCTGGATTTAAGATCTTACTCGCCTCGACCAGCCATCTGTGATCCTCTATCGTCCATCCCTTTCGGTTTCGATACTGTTTAATTGTTAGTCTTCCCTGTCGAGACGCTTGTAAAGATGGCAAAATCTCACCTCAGCTATAGGATTTACAAATAGGTCATGAACAATCTTGATGATTTCTCATAACATCAAAAACTCTTTGGAGCTCTTTCCTACTGTTCCCTGTTCCCTGATCCGAAGTTCCCTGTTTCGACGAGTCCGCTGTTTACATCTCAAAAAAAATGCTATATTCGAATCGAAGCAAAACCTAAGCTCAAGGAAATCGGAGCTAAACTCTGGTAAACGCTTTTAGGCATATTCCAGGTCTAAGAGGCTATTTTAAAGGTGTTGGTATCTTACTCGAAAGGCCCCCCTAACCCCCCAAAGCAAGGGGGTAAGTGGCTCAAAGTCCCTCAGATTTCCGATAATGATCGCTCATGCCAAACATGTGGTACTTCTCAAACATCCTCGCTTCATAAAGAATCTTAATGCGCTACGCGCACGCTACGCCATCGGAGGCTCTGTCAATAGACATACTCCTAAAGTAAGTGACAAGATCCCACCAACACTTAGGTGCGCTTTCCGTGATGGCGAGCAATCCCTTGACCGTAGGTCACGCTACGCGAACGCCATCACTGGTCGCACCTCAGAAAACCTCTTCACAATCCTGTTCACAATGCTTTGGTACTTGATGTGTTAATAATCCAAACTAGAGCCAGCTGAGAACTCAAAATTATTATACTTTATTATACCAATTGTCAAGTGCCAATTTTGGCTCATCTGTTGTGATCACCAGCTGAGCCAAAGCTGATCCAAAACTGTGTCTAGCAAAGCCTGGACAAATTCGGAATTCTGGATAATGTGTAATTCAGGTAATCCTAGTCATGGCACAAACAAGATCAGAACCCCCATTACTGATCCAAGCAATCCTTGAGGGGTTTGTGGATGGGGTGCTGATTCTAACTACTAACCAAGATTGGTTTCATGCCAATGAGTGTGGACGTCGAATGTGTTCTCAAATCACTCAAGGTAGGTCACAGATAAATTCTATCCCTGACCCAATTTGGCGAGTTTGCGAATCATTAATTGATAGTCGTGAGTGGTTTTGCGATCGCAAACTAATTCTCGAAGCTGAAATTAAAGTGGATAAGTCAGTTAACTTTCGGGTTAGGGTTAGATGGTTAACGTTAGAGTTATCCCCAGATCCTTACCTGTTAGTAACCCTAGAAGATCAAAATCAATCTTCTCAAAATTCCGCTAGCACTGATGCGCTCAAATATGGGTTAACTCCCCGGGAAGAGCAAATATGGTCACTTAAAAAAGCGAACTTTACTTACCGAGAAATTGCCCAGCAGCTATTTATCAGCATCAATACGGTTAAAAAGCACTTAAAAAACATTTACGCTAAACAAAAATACTGATAGGTATCACCATTAATATATAGCACTACTCAATTGATTTAGGGACTTTAGCCCTGGCTTTTAGGGAGTAGGTATTTGTGGTAATCAAATTTAAATTTGTTCATCATTATCATTAATAATTTCAACTTATTAATAGAATGATTTTAGTTAAAAATTATAAAAAATGATTTTAAAAATATGGGAGCCAAACTCTATGTCAAATAAAGAAAACCGAGAGTTGGATAAGTGGATTAAGAGTAATCCAGATTCAAGAGAATTAAAAAGAGCGCTAGCTGTAAAATTTGCCATACAAGGCTGGGACTATCAAGCAATATCCGAAGCATTAAATGTATCAAAGAGCTTCATTAGTAAGTGGAAAAAAAATTTTCATGCAGCGGGTGTAGAAGGATTAAAATTATCTTATAAAGGGGGTAAAGGCTATTTAAATCAACAAGAAAAAAAAGAAGTATTAACTTGGATAAAACAACGATATAAATGTAACTTTGATCAATTAGAGGGTTATTTGCTTGAGAAATACAATGTAGTTTTTAAATCCCCAACTAGCTATTATAAATTACTATCTGAAGCTAGGATTAGTTGGGAAAAAACAAAAAAAAATAATCCTTATCAAGATCCAGATTTAGTGGATAAAATACTGAATCGTATTTACCATCAAGCCTAGTTTGACATCTTACTTAAAAATGCTATACCAAAGGGAACATCGGATCTGGGAACAGGGAACAGGGAGTAGGGAGTAGGGAGTAGGGAAAAGGGAACAAAAATTATCACAATTAATTTAGGATTGCTATATAGCGTTTCTGATAGCTATTAGGTACAGAAATTTTGTTTCCTTATTACCTATTACCTGCTCCGAAGTTCGCTGTTCCCAGATCCGATGTTCGCTGTTCCCAGATCCGATGTTCCCTTTGCTATATTAGGGTTGATACAAAAAACTTATAATAAATGAATCCTCACCTAATCTTGCCAGTCGGTACCCAAGTGGTAACTCGTGTGGCTGCTAAAAACTCTGCGGGTGAAACATTATGTGTACAAGGAGCAGTCGGTGTAATAGTCAAGGCACCAACAGATGATTCCCATGCCTATCGGGTGCGTTTGCATGATGATAGGGAAGTTACCCTACGTCGCCATGAATTTAGTATTCGTAAACACTTCCAAAAAGAAGGGTTACAGCTCTCGGAAGACTTACTCACAGAGTTAAATTTATATGATCATGTTATCTACCGCTGTGTAGTAGGGTCGAGAGCATTTGGTCTGGATGATGAAAACTCTGATATAGACAGACGGGGTATTTACCTGCCACCAGCTGTGGTTCACTGGTCACTGTATGGAATTCCGGAACAGTTAGAAAACCACGAGACTCAGGAGTGCTACTGGGAGCTTCAAAAGTTTATCATTTTGGCACTGAAAGCTAATCCAAATGTGTTGGAATGTCTCTACACACCACTAGTGGAAACAGCTACTCCCCTAGCACAGGAATTGCTAGCTATCCGAGATATTTTTCTGTCTAAGTTGGTTTACCAAACCTATAATGGGTATGTGATGTCCCAATTTAAGAAAATGGAGCAAGATTTTCGGACTAAAGGAGCAGTTCGATTAAAACATGCTATGCACTTAATCCGTTTATTGCTCTCAGGGATCACAGTCTTGAAAGAGGGGTTTGTACCAGTGAAAGTTGAAGAGTATCGGCAACAACTCCTAGCCATCCGTCGGGATGAAATGCCATGGGAGGAGGTTACTGCTTGGCGATTGAGCTTACATCAAGAGTTTGATGCTGCTTTTGCTAACACTAATTTGCCAGAACGTCCGGATTATGAAGCAGCTAATGGGTTTTTGATTAAAGCACGCCAAAGTAGGGTTTATAGCAAAGGGAACAGGGAATAGGGAACAGGGAACAGGGAGTAGGGAGTAGGGAGTAGGGAGTAGGGAGTAGGGAGTAGGGAGTAGGGAGTAGGGAGTATTTAACCCAAATTATCACAATTCTTACACGTATTGCTGTAATAATACAGCGTTTTTAATAACTATTAGGTGCGCTTGACCCATTAAGAATTAAATTCGCCACTGGTCGCACCTGAGGTACACAGGATTGTTTCACTCTTGCCCGCCCCCCTTAGTAAGGGGGGTTAGGGGGGATTCCTCTTGCCTCTTGCCTCTTCCCTGCTCCCTACTCCCTGCTCCCTACTCCCTGCTCCCTAAAAACATGTACCTCACCCAATTGAAAACCGCTGTATATGAATTTAAACCAAAAACTACTATCTGTAATTTCTACTCAACCCCATCCACTGTTATTTGCTACCCTCAGTGGAGCCCATTTGTATGGTTTCCCTTCACCGGATTCTGATTATGATTTGCGTGGGAGTCACATTCTGCCAGTGCAGAAGGTTATAGGACTGGAGCCGGGACCCGAAACGATTGAAGTCTCGGAAATTCGGGATTCCATAGAACTGGATCTAGTCACTCACGATATCAAAAAGTTCTTTGAGATGCTGCTGAAAAAGAATGGTTATGTCTTAGAGCAGCTGTACTCACCCCTAGTGATTCACACTACACCGCAGCATGAGGAATTAAAAGCGATCGCAAAACAATGCATTACTCGCTACCATGCCCATCATTATCTAGGATTTTCCCGAACCCAATGGAAACTGTTTCAAAAGATGAGTCCATGTCGTGTCAAACCCTTGCTTTATGTCTATCGAGTACTCTTGACTGGTATCCATTTAATGAAAACTGGGGAAATAGAGGCTAACTTGGTTAAGCTGAATGATGTGTTCCAGTTACCTTATATTCCAGATTTAATCGCTCGAAAGCTAGCAGGAGCAGAAAAGTCTGTATTGGAAGATACAAATTTGGACTTTCATGAGGGGGAATATAGTCGTCTACAGAGTCAATTAGAGGAAGCGTCTGAGTCTAGTTGGTTACCAGAAGCACCATCAGCTAAGGATGCTTTGAATGATTTGCTCTGTAGATTGAGGATGGCAAATTTACATTGAAATTGCTATATAGCAAAGGGAGCAGGGAGTAGGGAGTAGGGAGTAGGGAGCAAGGAATAAAATTTATAAAGAATCGACGATGCTGAAAACCCCGCGTCTTTAGACCGGGGATGAAAGCGAGATGGTGGCTTTAGCCGCCGTGAAAAAAAATATTTGAGATAGTTCCGAAATTTTGTGCTGGCTATTGTAGAATAAGATAAGAGGTAGAGGTCGATACTGATGATTATTCTAGAGTTTAAAGCGTACGGCAAACAAAAACAATATTCAGCTATTGATGAAGCGATCAGAACGGTCAAATTCATTCGCAACAGTTGTATCCGCTATTGGATGGACAATAAGGGGGTAAGCAAGTACGACTTAAATAAGTATAGTGCTGTTCTAGCTAAGAAGTTTTCGTTTGCTAATGAGTTGAACTCTACTGCCCGTCAGTCCAGTGCTGAGCGTGCATGGTCATCAATTGCTCGCTTCTTTGACAACTGCAAGAAAAAGGTACCTGGCAAGAAAGGTTTTCCTAGATTCCAGAAACATTGCCGTTCTGTAGAATATAAGCAATCTGGATGGAAACTATCTCCCGAAAAAAAGTCAATTACATTTACTGACAAAAAGGAAATTGGAAAACTCAAGCTCAAAGGCAAATGGGAATTGTGGCGATTTGATAAAAAACAAATCAAGCGAGTTCGGATAGTCAAAAGAGCTGATGGGTACTATGTCCAGTTCTGTGTTTCAGTTGACATCAAGGAGGAATTGGATCCGACTGGTAAAGCTATAGGTTTAGATGTAGGATTAAAAGATTTATATACTGATTCCACTGGTAAAGCTGAACCAAATCCTCGTTTTTACAGGACGGGAGAGAAACGCCTTAAGTTTTATCAACGCCGAGTTTCTCGGAAGAAAAAGGGCTCATCCAATCGAAAGAAAGCAGTTAATAGGCTAGGGAGACATCATCTTAGAATAAGTAGGCAGCGTGAAGAGCACGCCAAGAGACTGGCGCGCTGCGTAATCCGGTCTAACGACCTGGTCGCCTATGAAGATCTGAGAGTCAAAAATTTAGTAAAAAATCACTGTTTAGCTAAGTCTATTAATGATGCAGGTTGGTATCAATTTAGAAAGTGGATGGAGCACTTTGGCACTAAGTTTAGCAAGATAACTATTGCGGTTAATCCTGCCTATACAAGCCAGAATTGTTCCAGTTGTGGCGAAGAAGTAAAAAAATCTCTATCAACTAGAACCCACGTCTGCAAATGTGGTTGCAAGTTAGATAGAGATGTTCCTTCGGAACCGCTTCGCGAACACAACGCTGCAATCAATATTCTCAAACGAGCCTTAGGTACGACGGGGCACGTCGGAACCGGGATTTTAGATCCGTTCGCGTAGCGTCGGCTTCGCCGATACGCTTGCGGAGAATCGACCTCTACTCTTCCTGACTCCGGTTTGGTTGAGCAAGTTGGCTCGCTGTTCGCGTAGCGTGGCCTACGGCCAAGCAAGAATCCCCCCGTCTTTAGACCGGGGAGTGTCAAAGGAAACGCTATAATAACTATTCGCAATTGTGACATGAGATTAAAAGGATTAGCAATTCCTAGTGTTGTGGTTAGTTTCCTTGTGCTTGGTTGTGCTAATGAAACCCCAGCAGACAAAACTCAGCCTCGGAAGGTAGCAGGGGATTGTAGCGAACGTCAATGTCAGGAAGTTTTAGCTGACCTTGGCGATAGTTTTCCTGAACAAATAGCTGAATGGAAAAGGGAGTGTAGTGATAGCAAAGGTTTAAGTTTAAAGGTTTTTCAGAATCAAGGACAACCCCAGCGAGTCAGCTTTTTTTGTTGGGATAAACCCGTAGGAAATGGCAATCGCACTGGTACATGGTTAGGGGTTTTGCCCTTAGTAGCCAATGATTCTACTTTTGTGAAGCCATTGGCTTGCTCTAACTCTGACCAACAGTGCCAGAAAGTATTGGCTCAATTACGCACAAACGCTCCAGAGCTAGTCCAGAAAGCAGAATTTAAATGCGCCACTAAACAGGGGTCTCTATTTTTGATAGTTTCTGAGCAGGAAATCGATATTCGTTGCGGTTTCTTCGCGACCTCTGTTTGGGATGAAAATGGCGATGGTTTAGTGGATAATGAAGACCCAGTTAGTGTTGATATTTCAGTGGGTACTTTTAAACGCTAAAGTTTTATTATAATTAAGGGGATAGCTGATATCTAATACTATAGCATTTCCAAATATATCATGAAAACTCAGGCTAATTTACACTGCCCCCTACTCCCTACTCCCTACTCCCTACTCCCTACTCCCTACTCCCTACTCCCTACTCCCTACGCGGAGCGCTAATAAATGTCTATAGATAGGATTAACAATGCCAATGCCTTGATTATCGGTTCCAGTGGAGGTATTGGTCTGGCGTTTGTAAAACAATTGCTGCAAGATGAAACGTTTACCAAGATTTATGGCACTTATCGTAACCGTGATTCTAGTTCGGAATTAATTGCCCTTGAAAGCAACTATCCTAATCGATTAGTTTGTCTATCTATGGATATTACCGACGAGTTGCAAGTATCTGAAGCTGTCAAACAAATCAGTGTAGAGATAGACAAACTCCACTTAGTGATTAATTGTGTTGGATTGCTTCATGACGGCAGCTTACAACCAGAAAAAAGCCTGAAACAGATTAATTCAGAACACTTGATCCGTTATTTCCAGGTTAACAGTATTGGAGCAGTGCTGCTGGCTAAACATTTATTACCATTATTCCGTCATAGCGATCGCAGTATTTTTGCTAGCATTTCTGCCAAAATTGGCAGTATTGGTGATAACCAACTTGGAGGATGGTATGGCTATCGAGCATCGAAAGCAGCCTTAAATATGTTGATGCGAACGGTGGCAATTGAATATAGTAGAAAAAGTCCTCAAACTATCGTTGTCACGTTACATCCTGGTACAACCAATACGCGCCTTTCTAAACCCTTTCAAAAAAATGTACCTGCTGATAAGTTATTCCCAGTAGAGCGTACTGTTACTCAACTAATGGCGGTGATAGAAAAGCTGGATAAAGGGGATAGTGGAAAGTTTTTTTCCTGGGATGGAAGCCAGTTACCTTGGTAAACTAGACTTCTTTCAGAAGTCGGGAACAGGGAACAGGGAACAGGGAACAGGGAACAGGGAACAGGGAACAGTGGAGAATAATTCACGAAAACAGTATCATAAAAATACTTTTGCAAGAGGTCTACTAATCGTTTGGTACGCTAATTGATAAACTAAAGGGAGAGGGTAGGGGGGGGACGCAAGGCGAAGATAATAAAAACTTTTTTATTCAGTCTTTAGGACTGACTCTTTGGAGTCGTCTTTGGCAACGTTATCTCTGGGAAAACCGGATATCAATCCGCTTTCAATCATCAAACCAATCCCGGCATTAATCACAACTAAGCTTAAGGTTCCTAACCAAAACCAAGGCTCTCCTTCAATTCTTTTAGAAACCGCTTCTCCAAATAAGCATAAGCCTAAGGGAAAAAGTAGAACTCCAGCTTGAGATTTGATATACCAAATTAGTTTCTTGTTCATGAGAGTGCGATAGTGTTTACCAAGATAATATAGTAGCTTAATGGTGATAAATTTAAAAGTGGCGCGTTTACCAACTGTTTACCAATGTTTGTTAATAAAACGCGAAATTGTAACGGGCAAGATGCCCATTCCACATTGTGCTACACGGGCAAGATGCCCATTCCACATTGCGCTACACGGGCAAGATGCCCATTCCACATTGTGCTACGGTAACGCATCTGATAATACCAGATAGATGGTACACTAACCTGATAACTGAACACCATTATTAAAACCCGTGGCAAATTCTCCAGCATCTCCAGATTCCCAATCCGAAACCCCTAAACTGGCTCGCACTCCCCTATTTGACCAGGTGGTAGCACAAAATGCCCGCTTGACAGCTTTTGCTGGTTGGGAAATGCCAGTACAATTTAGCGGATTGAAAAAAGAACATGCTGCAGTACGAACTGCTGTCGGAATTTTCGACATCTCCCACATGGGTAAGTTTGCTTTTCATGGTAAGCAACTACGGGAGCAATTGCAGTCTCTAGTGCCTTCGGATTTAACCCGCTTGCAACCGGGTCAAGCTCAATACACGGTGTTGTTAAATCCTAATGGTGGAATCATTGATGACATTATCTTCTACTACCAAGGTGAGGAGGAGTCTGGGGAGCAGCGGGGGATGATGATTGTTAATGGAGCAACCTGCACCAAAGACAAAGACTGGTTGTTAGCTCACCTGGATGCTGACTCAGTTACCTTACAAGACCTCTCAACATCAAAAGTCTTGATTGCAGTACAGGGACCATTGGCAATATCACATCTTCAGCCATTTGTCAAAGAAGCGTTAGCACCAGTCCCAGGGTTTGGACATCTAGAGGCAACGGTGTTGGGGAAACCGGCATTTATGGCTAGAACCGGCTACACGGGGGAAGATGGATTTGAGCTGATGCTAGACCCAGATGTGGGCATAGAGCTGTGGCTGACACTTTTAGAGTCTGGTGTCACTCCCTGTGGTTTAGGTGCCAGAGATACCCTGCGCTTAGAAGCAGCAATGGCACTCTACGGACAAGATATTGATGATACCACGACACCGTTAGAAGCTGGGTTAGGTTGGCTTGTGCATCTTGACAGCAAAGGAGACTTCATCGGACGCTCGGTGCTAGAGGAACAAAAAGCAACGGGAATCCAGCGCAAGCTAGTTGGGATCCAGATGCAAGGACGACAGATTGCTCGCCATGGTTACCCAGTCCTAGCTGATGGTGAGGTGGTAGGAGTTGTTACTAGTGGTACATTAGCACCAACCTTAGGAAATGCGATCGCACTAGCCTATGTTCCCAGAAAGTTGGGCAAAGTTGGACAGCAGCTGGAAGTAGAAATCCGGGGTAAATCCTATCCCGCCGTTGTGGTCAAGAAGCCTTTTTATCGCTCTGAAAATCGTCCATCAGCGAAATAAAGCCATCCATCGCTGACAGATAACCTTAAACTTTCAACTTTCAACTTTCAACTTTCAACTTTCAACTTTCAACTTTCAACTTTCAACTTTCAACTTTCCATAAATTCAAAATCGAAACTAACAATTAACAAATTACTAATGCCTAATATATTTCTGCACAACTTCCCAACCAGTAAGGGAAACCCAGGTAAATCCCACTAGCAAAGCAATGTTAGTAGCAACGTGAACAGCCCTTGCTAATGGTTGTTGAGGGCTAATTTGGGTAGCACTAAAGGCTGAGAGTAATACCAGTGCTACCACAGACCATCCAGCTATTAAGTGTGCTGAATGGCCTAGATGACCGTAATGGCCGATTGTACCTACTAAACCAATCCCCAGCAGGAGCAAGACTAGAGCGACCATGATCCAGCCAATGATGTAGTGCAAAGGGCGTAACCAAGTCGGTCGTGGACGTCCAGAGTGACGTTGAGAAAACACAATGCTGCCGGTGATTGCCAGGAGTACATAGGCAAAGAGGGATAAACCCATAGACCAAGCAGCAATTTTCCAGAGCCAGAGAAAAGAAGGGAGATTCACAGGGTGATGGGGTGATGGAACATACAATCTAAAAGGGGTTGCTCCTGTTGTAAGCAACCCCAAAGTATAGATTATAGTAACTAGACCGCGCTAACCAGCCTAGGCAATTTTTCAGCTAACACTCTTGGACTATCAACTGTTTCTGGATGTGGTTTGATATCAGCAGGTTCGGGTGATTCGGCGGAAACAGCATAGCCATAAGCATTACCACTTTGGCTAACCAATAAGCGGTCACAAGGGATAGTATCTGAGAGAATGGCACTTGCCATCATCCCTGTATGTATTTCTAGAAGAGCCTGTGGCGGTGCTTCAAAAACTAAGCGCTGCCCTGGGAAAACAACTCTTTCAAAGTACCAGTTAGGTATATTCGTTATTCTAGCAATCTGGATTTGGCTAGTTGCGTTCACATAGCAGCACAGAAGGGAATCTTGGCTATCTGAAGGAATAGGATCAAAAACTTGTGTCATATCTATTAATTCTCTAAAAGGTTAATTTATTACAAACACCAAGGTAGCATTGATGATCCCGGCGAGCTGTAAACATGGCTACTAATTATTGGAGTTTACCTCAGCCGATCACCAACAAAACACCTGAATGATGCTGATTATTGGGATTATTTAGGATTATTTGCTTGTTTTAGGGATATTCAGCATCATTCAGGTATAATGCTCACTCTATAAACCCTATTATATGACTTTACTCTATTAGATGACTTTATGCTGATTTTTGATCCCTATAGACAAAACTACCATACGCTTGAGGTAAGTCCCTAATTTTGGTAAAGTTAAGATATGTAAAAACCAATTTCATAATTGTTGCCCACCCTTGGTAGGTTCTGCCCGCCGTAGTCTCAAAGTAGAGAAAACGGCGGTAAATAAATCTGGCTATAAATCTGGGTATAGATCTGGCTGAAAAACTTGAGCTTGATTGGCCTTTCGGCCAGGCTACGCGATTGGCCTTTCGGCCACGCTACGCGAACGGAATTGGTCAAGAATAACCTAAACTAACCTTCCTGATAAAAAAAACTTATAATAACAAAAAATCATTACTATAAACATTTACCAATGGCAAATAAAATACTATACGTTCGCCTTCCGTGTAATCCAATCTTTCCGATCGGGGTGGTTTATTTAGCTGACCATGTTCATAAACAGTTCCCGGGTGTAGAACAGCGCATTTTTGACTTGGGAACTGTACCTCCTCTAGACTTTGGCAGGGCCTTGGATACTGAGATAGACCAGTTTAAACCAACCCTGTTGGTATTTTCCTGGCGCGACATTCAAATCTATGCTCCAGTGGGTGGTAGGGGTGGTAACCCGCTCCAAAATGCCTTTGAGTTTTACTATGCTGGCAATCCCTTGGTGAAATTACGGGGAGCGCTGGGGGGTCTGCGTTTAGCCGCGTCTTACTATGGGGAACTGTGGGGGAACTTGGGGTTAATCAAACAAGGACTCAAACGGGCTAAACGATATAACCCAGGCGCTCGCCTGATTGTGGGGGGTGGAGCAGTTAGTGTATTCTATGAGCAGTTGGAAAATAAACTGCCAACTGGAACTATCGTTTCCGTTGGAGAAGGGGAAACCTTACTCACGAAAATTCTCCGGGGTCAGGACTTCGATGATCAGCGCTGTTATGTGGTAGGGCAAGCTAAGCCACGCGATCGCATGATCCATGAATCTCCCACTCCCATTGAAAAAATTGCTTGCAACTACGACTATATTCAAAGCATCTGGCCGAGCTTTGATTATTACTTCCAACAGAACGACTTTTACATTGGAGTTCAAACCAAGCGTGGGTGTCCCCATAACTGCTGCTACTGTATCTATACCGTTGTAGAAGGCAAACAGGTAAGGATTAACCCGGCAGATGAAGTGGTCGCAGAAATGCGCCAACTCTATGACCGAGGCATCCGCAAGTTCTGGTTCACTGATGCTCAGTTCATTCCTGCCAAAAAATTCATTGGTGATGCCGTTGAACTGTTACAGAAAATCCTTGATGCTGGAATGAGTGACATTAACTGGGCAGCATACATTCGGGCAGACAATCTCACCCCAGAATTATGCGACCTGATGGTAAAAACCGGGATGAATTACTTTGAAATCGGGATTACCAGTGGTGCTCAGGAACTGGTGCGGAAAATGCGCATGGGCTATAACCTACGCACCGTACTGCAAAACTGTCGTGATTTAAAAGCAGCTGGCTTCAATGACCTAGTTTCCGTCAACTATTCTTTCAATGTGATCGATGAAACCTTTGACACCATTCGTCAGACTATTGCCTATCACCGGGAACTAGAGCAAATATTTGGTAGGGATAAAGTCGAACCAGCCATTTTCTTCATTGGTCTACAACCCCATACCCATTTAGAACAGTACGCCTTCGACAAAACTATCCTCAACCGGGACTATGATCCCATGAGTCTGATGCCCTGGACAGCCAAGAAACTCCTATGGAATCCCGAACCCCTAGGGTCTTTCTTTGGTGAAGTTTGTCTGGAAGCTTGGCGGCAAAATTCCAAGGATTTTGGCCGTGAAGTGATGAAAATCCTTGAAGAAAGACTAGGAGTCGCTCCATTAGAAGCAGCCCTCAGTGCCCCAATAGTAGCAAATAAACGCCAGAAAAAACAACCGGTTTTAATTAAATAGAAAGGTGAAAGGGCAAAATTTAATTAACAAAGTTTAATTAACAAAATTTAATTAACAATTTTTTAGTAACCATGCGCTCAGGTTCAATTTTACAAAAACTAGAACAAGCCCATCGCGGCACCAAAAAACCTTTAAGCTTTGGAGTTTATTACAAAAATACCTTAGTGTCGCTGTGCCATGCCCTAGAAGACTTTATCCTAGAGTCTGAAAGTGCTCCACTAATGATTACGGCCTTCCAGCGGGGCCAATGGTATCTTGAGGAAGCTGAACGCTACGGCGATATAGCGGTAAAATCATCTCAGGTGGTGATCATGGCAGCACCGGATACTGGCTTTGCTGAACATCCCACCAGCCAGCGGTCGAATGTTGCCCTAGTTAGTTTAGAGTCCTCCGATCCTGTAGCTCAAGAGTGGCACTTGATTATTATTTCCGAGACATACACAGCAATGGTGTTATGTCAAGAATTATCTGAGTCGGATTATGGCACTCAAGGACTGCCAGAGCAAGACCGAGAGCGCAAATTCTATGGATTCTGGACATTTGAGCCAGACTTGGTCAGGCAAACAGTGGAGTTTGCGATCGCTCACATTGGTAACTACAACCCAGACTTGCAAGCTACCTTAACTGCACAACTTCAACAGATGATCGACAGCACCAAGCCACGAGACTATATTGGGGCAGTGGTGAACCTGGTCGTGGACTATCTTCAGAAGGGTCAACAAGAGTTACCGCCCCATACCTCACCTAGCCATGCTCAGGTGTTAGACGATAACCTGGTTTCTAATGAAATGCAAGCTTTCTTGCGTATGGCGCAGCTAATTGACCAAGCGGATGCGGTCAATCCCAAAGCTGGCGCTGAGGTAAAAACCTTGTCTGAAACTATCGGGCAGTTGCTGGATTTACCAGCATGGCAACTGAAACGTTTAAGTCTCGCAGCACTCTTGCACCGTCTATCCCCCTTGCAGGGGGTCAAGATAGAACTACCCCCTAAGTCAGCTGCTCAGAAAGACGTGATCGAGAAGCAGGAATCTCTTCCGAGGGGATCGGTGTTACGGATTATGCCTCGATTGCAGGCTGTCGCTAACATTATTACCCATCAAACCGAATCCTGGGATGGTTCAGGACAACCGGATGGCTTAGCTTACGATAACATTCCCTTGGAATCAAGGATTTTAAGGCTGATGGCTTATTTTCAGGAGCAACTCAATACCCATGAATCTGAGGACGATGCTCTATCTGTTGCCCTAAGAAGCTGTCAGGAATTGTCAGGGGAAGCGTTTGACCCTAAACTGGTGGAAACCCTGGCACTAATAGTGATGGGAATGCAGCAGGGTATGAGTTTGCAGGCTAATCAGCCTAAAATTGCTTCAGGGATGTGGTTGCTTGATTCCTTATCTGAGGAAAGAGTAACGGTTGAAGGTTAGAGGGTTGAAGGTTAGAGGGTTGAAGGTTAGAGGGTTGAAGGTTAGAGGGTTGAAGGTTAGAGGGTTGAAGGTTAGAGGGTTGAAGGTTAGAGGGTTGAAGGTTAGAGGGTTGAAGGTTAGAGGGTTGAAGGTTGTTCGCGTAGCGTGGCCTTTTGGCCAAGGTTGTTCGCGTAGCGTGGCCTTTTGGCCAAGGTTGTTCTTGCCCAGGGGTCCGGTGTAGGGTAGGGTGAAAGATGAACAGTTGTTCGCGTAGCGTGGCCTATTGGCTAAGGTTATCTAGTTGATGGAGATTGAAGCAATTCGGGCGGGGAAAGTAAAGCAACTGCCAGGAGCGGATTTGGAAGATGAGGATCTTTCCGGTAGCCAATTGGAAAAAATTAATCTTGCTGGTGCAACACTTGTGGGGGTGAATTTTTCTGGCTCTAATTTGAATGGTGCTCGTCTTGATGGTGCTAACTTAATCGGTGCCAAACTGGAATCTGCTGACTTGCGGGCAAATTTGCTTGGTGCTAATTTGATGCAGGCGGATTTGAGTGGTGCGGATTTGCGGGGTGGTAATCTCCGAGGCGCTAATTTGATGGGGGCTAAGTTGAGTCAGGCTTCCTTTACCGGTGCTTTTTTAAGTGGTGCCAATCTGATGGGGGTGAATTTGCAAGGAGTGGATTTGCGAGGGGCAGATTTGCGAGGAGCTAATCTTAATAGTGCCAATTTGAAGGGAGCCGATTTGTCTCAGGCAGATTTACAAGGGGCAACCTTAACTGAAGCAAATCTGGAAGAGGCCGATCTCCGTGGAGCTAATCTATCTGGTAGTAATCTCAGTGGAGCGAATTTGCTTTGTGCTGAGATGGATGGAGCTTCTTTGAGTGGTGTTAATTTGGATCGAGCTTGTTTAGTGGGGACCTGTGTGCCTGAGGAATAATTGACAATAGTGGGTAACGGATAGAAAGGATGGGTGGTGGGGAGGTGTGTGATGGAATTGCTTAGCAAGAAGTAAAAGTTATCTGGATTGAAAAAATTGACTTTTTAATTCCCGTAACATTCGGCTTGTTCCTTGATTAATTGCCTGTTCTACGAGTTGAGGAATCTGTGTAGTTAAGGATAAATTGGGAAAGGTTGGACTGAGCGACGTTTCTTGATAATTTCCATCTTTGATGATGTAAATTCTAAGTTTTTGTTTGCTATAAATCCATACTTCAGGAACACCAATAGCTGCATAAACCTCAAGAGTTGTTTTTGAAGTAACATCAGATTCTATAGCTAAGTCTGGGGGTGGATAAATGTCTAAGTCAATGTGAGTACAGCCTCGCATTTGAGGAGCATTCTGAATATAAAGACAGGTATCCGGTTCAACACCAGCAATTTCAGGACGTTTAAAGGTAGTTGAACCAAAGTCTTCCCAGTCACGCCCCTGTAGGTTTAATATGGCTTTAACAATATCGGCAATAATTCGGTGGGGTCTTTCGTGAATAGCAAGGGGGGAAATGATTTCTAAATTTCCTTGATAGTAGGTCAGCCGCACTCGTCGCTTTTCCCCAAGTTCGTCAAGAATTGTTTCAAAGTCTTGCCATTTAAGGTTATTTATAGTAAGCGCACTACCGGGTGTGAGTTGGATAGCTTTGATGGGTATAGTAACGGTCATAGTTTTTCCTCAAGTTTACCGACTTGATGGGTAAGTCCTAATTGGATTAATTTGAGGGGCGGAGTGCGATCGCAAAATGCCTACACAAAATGCGATCGCATTTACAAATCCTAACTAGTCCCTGCGTTTAAGCAACACCGTTCAACAATCAACAAAAAATCTATTCCACAGTCACCGACTTCGCCAAATTCCTGGGCTGATCCACATCCAAGCCTCGCCTTGCGGCAATGTGATACGCTAACAACTGTAACGGAATCACCGCTAGAATTGGTGAAAGCAACTCCTCCACCTCTGGTACAGGTAACAAATCATCAAAGATATCCATCGCCTCTTTGCCATTGCTCGGTGTCACCCCAATCAACCGAGCATCCCGGGCTTTAGCTTCCTGAGCATTAGAAATTACCTTCTCATAGACAGTACCAGGCATTGCGATCGCAACCACAGGCACCTTAGCATCCAGCAGAGCAATCGGACCATGCTTCATTTCCCCAGCTGGGTAGCCTTCAGCATGAATATAGCTAATTTCCTTAAGTTTCAGCGCCCCTTCTAAAGCAATCGGAAAATTAATCCCCCGTCCTACAAAGATAAAGTCTTGGGTTTCCGCAAAGTCATGGGCTAATTCTTCAATATACTTTTCTTGACTTTCCAGCATCTGCTCAATCTGAGTAGGCAATTGCCGCAAGCCTGCCATAATTGCTTGAATTTTTTCAGGGGCGAGAGTATTACGTCGGTAAGCTAACTCTAGCGCTAGACAATAAAAGGCCACTAACTGGGTCACAAAGGTTTTAGTAGCCGCCACCCCAATTTCAATCCCTGCCTGGGTATCAATCACATCAGGCACCAACTGAGCCAAAGAACTTTCTGGTCGATTCGTAATTCCCAGGAGTCGGGGCTGATAGATAGGGTCTAATCCACTACGACGGTGTTTTTCCATCTCCAGTGCTGCTAAGGTATCAGCAGTTTCCCCAGACTGAGTTACCCCAATGGTTAGGGTATTCTTAGTTAACGGACCTGGTGCATAACGAAACTCAGATGCATACTGCACCATGGTGGGAATTCCTGCCAACTGCTCCAACAAATATTTACCCACCAAACTAGCGTGCCAACTGGTTCCACACGCTAGAATCTGAATCTGTTCTACATCCTCGTACAGTGAATCTGGTATGCCTAACTGAACTGGGGAATTAGCCAGGTCTGCCTCTGCCTCTGTAGGATTAGGATGCCAATTACTATTGAGATACCGCTCGAAACAGTTGCGCACTACCCCTGGTTGCTCATAAATTTCCTTAAGCATAAAGTGTCGGAATCCTTGCTTTTCCACTTGAAAGGGATTCCAACTGAGGGTACGGGGGAACTTATTCAAGCGACGACCCTCAAAGTCGTAAACTTCTGCCCCTAGGGGAGTTAACCGTGCGATTTCCCCATTGTCTAAGTTCAATACTGCCCTGGTATGGGGTAACAATGCTGGGGTATCTGAGCCAAAGAAAAATTCCCCTTGACCAAACCCAATAATCAAAGGAGCCTGTTGCCGCACTCCAATCAATTCATCAGGATAGTCAGCACAAAGGATAGCTAGGGCAAAAGCTCCCTCTAATCGATTCACTGTTTGCCGCACTGCTTCTAAGAAAGGAGAGAAGAAAGAAGAGGAAGAAGCAGAATTTTGCTGTAAACACTCAGCAATTAGATGGGGAATAACTTCTGTATCGGTATCGGAGCGGAATTCATGTCCCCGCTGTATCAATTCCTCCCGCAATTCCCGGTAGTTTTCAACAATGCCATTTTGTACCACTGCCACCCGCATTGCCATGTCCATGTGGGGGTGAGCATTATACTCTTCCGGTTTACCATGGGTTGCCCAGCGGGTGTGTCCAATGCCAATGCGTGCCTGGTTTTCGATTTGTACCAGTTTTTCCCGCAAATTGTGCAATTTTCCCTTAGCACGCACACAATGAACGTCCCCTTCCCACACTGTAGCAATTCCAGCAGAATCATAGCCTCGATATTCGAGTTTCTCTAATCCTGCCATTAAAATTTCTGTAGCGATTTGCGGACCGATATAGCCGACAATTCCACACATAGTGTTGAGTTTAGTAAGTAAGCATAATACTCAAACTATAGCCGTGCTAACAGTGGAGTGTCGTTTGTTGACGGTTGACCGTCAACGGTTGACCATCAACGGTCAACCGTCAACATCGGATAGATTGCTACGTTAATGCTTAGTAAGCCAAGCCCATGCTGCGAGTTGTTTCAGCTCCCAGGTAAACCCGGACGCTCAAAAAGTCAGTAGGACAAGCAGTTTCGCATCGCTTGCAACCAATACAGTCTTCTGTACGAGGAGAAGAGGCAATCTGACCAGCTTTACAGCCATCCCAGGGAACCATCTCCAATACATCTAGAGGGCAAGCCCGAACACATTGGGTGCAACCAATACAGGTATCGTAAATTTTAACGCTATGAGACATTGATTTAAGAACTCCTACATTTTTTTATCGGACATTGCGGAAAAACCGCTTACCTGTCTCCTTGGGAAAATTGGGGATATTCCCGATGATTCCACCAGGATTATCTTTGCCTAGGTTCGTGCTTGTCGGCGTTTCAGGCAAACGACAGGGAATTTTAAGGATCAAGGGCTAGTTTACCGCAGGGTTTTGATAGTCTTGCGCCAGAGGTTACAGAACTTTAAATTCTTTAATATATCAGTATGTGAAACTATTGTGTGATCGAGCCTAATCTATGGGTCAACCTCAAGAAGAGCGATAACGGGGAAACCTTGGTAATTCAATAGACGCTAAGGATTTGCGCCCTTTGGAGGGACGTAGGGGATAGAGTACTGGTGATGGCGACTTACCCTGAGACGGAAATACGTCATTGGTCTGATTTGACTGTGACTCAGCCTCTATGATATCTTCTGGCAATTCCTGACTTGATGGATTGGCTTCAGGCTCCAAGGTCTGAGTATGGTCTGACCTACTGGTTTGCTCAAGGTCACTAGTCAATTCAACGGTTTGGTCAGATTCATCTGAGTTAGTGGTTTCTAGTTCTGATGTGCCATCGACTTTGGTATCAGCCGACTCTGATGGCAACTCCGACAACCCAAATTCCTCTGCCAGGGCAGACATTTGCTCAATTAACTGTTGTGCTACTTCTATCTCTTTGGCTGTCACATTTTCAGGGGAGATTACCTGAGTTTGCCCTGGTGCCGAAGCATCGGCTGGGGATATAGGATCAGTTTGGTTAGGTTGGCTGCTGTCAACCGATAACGCTTCTGTGGTAGATTGAGACTGGGCAGGAGAATTACCAGTACTGTTAAAAATAAATTCTTCTGCAAATAACTCTGGGTCAGCAGACCAGGGTCTAATGGGCTGGGCTTTTTGTAGCAGAGATTGCTGAGCAATGATGCTCCGACTCTCTTGCTGTTGTACTACAGAACTCTCAGAGGCAGGCATTTCCAGACACTTTTCTAAGGCTACCTTAAATTGCAAGGTTTGCTGTTGTTGTCGGTATAGACGGGTTCTAAGTTCTCGACAGGTATCTTTCAATTGCACCAGCTGATGAGATTGTTCGTTGTAGCGCTGCTGGGTTTGGGAATAGTCCTGTTCGAGTCTGGCAACTTGATCCTGAGAGCTTTGTAACTGTTCTGATAAGGTTTCGACCAAAATTTGCTGGCGTTGACCGGATTGATGGGATGATTCTAGAGTGTGGAACAAACGGGTTAATTGGTCTTGAACTGTATTGAGTTCCAGATCTTTTGTGGACAGGAGTTTGTCGTACTCTCGCAATTGCTTAGCTTGTCCGTTTAACTCCTGCTGTTTTTCCTGGAGTGCTTGCTGCAGCTGAGTCACTTGCTGCTGTAAGCGATGATTGTCCAAGCGCAGTTTTTGGGCTAAGGCAAACCATTCACCATCCTTGGCTAACTGTTGCTCAGAAACATCAGCTATCTCAGTGTCAATATCAGTGTTATCAGTATCATCAGTGCCATCAGTATCGGCTTCTGTAACTGATGATGCCATGGTGGTAAGGAGTGATTCTATAGTCTGTTCTAGTATTGACTGTTCAATAAGATTATCTATATCATCAGATACTATGGTGAAATCATCAGGTACTGGTGCGAAGCTGAGCATTTTTGGGTTATGGTCGGTCTGCTGTTGATCTGGCTTCTTAGTATCCTGGTTATCCATTTCGGTAGTAGACTCAGGAAGGGGAAGGTTATTGGGGTTTTCAGATTCACTCATTGCTCTTCATCAAGGGGTTCACAATTTCACCATTGGGGCAAGGAGCCAAAAAGTCAATCGCTCAAGATGATTTTAGTCTTGAGGGGCAACTTTGGGTCAAGATGCAGACTCTCGAAAGTGCCGATGGCTTAGCATTGACTTAAGTTTGGGCGCAGATGGTTGACATTACCTTACTACTTGCTAACCCAAGAATAATGCTTGACACTCCCCGGTCTAAAGACGCGGGGATTCTTCACTCAACGATCTAGCTTGCTGAACCTGGTCGGAACCAAGAACAGTAGAGGCCAAATCTCCTGAAGCGTTTCGGGAGACCCGTTCGCGTAGCGTGGCCTACGGCCTCCGCTGCGCGAACGGATCTACGTTCGCGTAGCGTGACCTACGGTCAATCCAGGTTCCGGTGTGCCCCACCGTACCCAAGGCTCGATTAAGAATGTTAACTGCGGCGTTGTGTTCGCGTAGCGTCGGCTTCGCCGAATCGCGATTTAATTTACAACCACATTTGCAAGCATGAGTCCTAGTTGATAGTGACTTTTTTACAACCTCACCGCATTCAGAGCAATTTTGACTTGTGTAAGCAGGATTTACTGCAACAGTTATCCTGCCAAACTTTGTCCCAAAGTGCTCTAGCCATTTCCTGAATTGATACCAACCAGCGTCATTAATAGACTTTGCTAAACAGTGGTTTTTTAGCAGATTTTTGACTCTTAAATCTTCATAGGCGACCAGGTCGTTAGACCGGATTACGCAACGTGCCAGTCTCTTGGCATGTTCTTCACGCTGCCTACTTATTTTAAGATGCTGTCTACCTAGTCTATTAACGGCTTTCTTACGGTTAGATGAGCCTTTTTTCTTGCGAGATACTCGACGCTGATCAAACTTTAGACGCTTTTCTCCCTTACGGTAAAATCTGGGATTGGGTTCGGTATTTCCCCTAGAATCGGTATAAAACTCTTTTAGTCCTACATCCAGTCCTACGGTGGCATCTGCTGGCTCCAACTGTTCACTTACATCAACATAAATGCAAAACTGAACATAATAACCATCAGCCCTTTTGACAATCCGAACCCGTTTGATAAGCTTTTCATCAAAGCGCCACAAGTCCCAAGTGCCTTTGAGTTTTAGTTTCCCGATTCCTTTCTTATCGCTGAAGGTAATTGATTTCTTGTCAGAAGAAAGCTTCCATCCTGATTGCTTATACTCAACCGACCTACAGTGTTTCTGAAAACGAGGATAGCCTTTCTTCCCAGGTACTTTTTTCTTGCAGTTTTCAAAGAAGCGAGAAACTGATGACCATGCTCTTTCAGCCGCAGCTTCTCGAGCAGTAGAGTTTAGTTCATTGGCAAACGGGAAATTCTTGGCTAGTATTCTACAGTACTTGTTTAAGTCGTATTTATTCAACCCTTTATTGTCCATCCACAGACGAAGACAACTATTTCTCACGAACTTGACTGTCCTGATTGCCTCGTCTACTGCTTGATATTGGTGGGGTTTTCCGTATGCTTTAAACTCTACTATTATCATCAGAACTCGACCTTTTATGTTATGATATTATGTTAGCACAAATAGCGCAAACTAGCAAGTGTTTAGTGATATTTTTATTAAAGGCGACTAAAGTCGCTATGCACTTTCATCTCCGCTCTAAAGAGACAGAGTTTTCAGTGTGAGGCGTTCTAATAAAAATTGACTGGCTAAAAATTTTGAGACCAAAAATGGATGGTGATTAGAAAACAGGAGCTAGGAAGCAACAATTTAATACAAATGTACTATTAGCAATAAGCTAATCCGCTCGCGTAGCGTGCCTAGGCCAATCGCCATTTCAGTTTTTGATAAATCTGATTACTATATACCGTTTGGATATGAAAAACTAGCAGTATTTTTAATTAGCTAATTTGCCATAGTTTAGATATTAAATTTAGTAATTTATATTTGATAATAGCATTTTATTTATTCAATTGTCAACTATTAAAATTCAATCCCTTCATCTGTTTTAAAGACAGGGCAAGGGATTACAGAGAGGGCAAAGTTTGCTTTAAATAAGACGAAGGGGGATTGATATGTGAGTCCGAAATAACCCCTGGCTGATAACCAGTGAAAAAAGCGATTGGCCTCTGGCCATTCTACGCGATTGCATAACCAGTATGGGGACGAACGTCTGGTGGGTGAAACCCTAGCACAATATCTGATTTGGGAACCCCTGCGGCGACCAGTTCTTCAGTGATGCCATCTTCGATACCATCCCGTTGAATCCAGATTTTTCCATCAATAATCTGAACATGGGTAATGCAGCCGTGGACTCGACGTTGGCCATCCCAGCCAACAACCATTAGCATAAAATGATTGTTTAGAGAATCGGCAATGGCATAACTTTGGATATCGCCGTGACTGTAACTAATTCGAGCGTAACGCTCTAGAATCTCTCGAATTAATCTGGAATACTCATCTAATCTATCCATTCCACGATTTCCTCCCCGTTGGCATCAAAAACTAGCAAATTTAACTGATTGCTATCAATAGCAATTCGAGCAATTTTCTCTTGAAAAAAATCTAAGTAAACTGCATTGCGAATCGCTAGATATAATGTTCGATCTCGATGGATAATGGATTCTTTTAACAAACCTCGATAAAGCACATATTGACCGAGGGCATTTTCTAGGTCTTGTACAGGAGAAGGACGGATAAAACTTTTGACCTCAACTGCAATACGTCGCCGATCTTTTTCTGCTGCAAACAGTTTCTCCGAACCCATATCTACGTAAACGGTTCGCTCTCCAACAGCTAATGCTAGGGGATCGTTAGTAATCATCCATCCGTCTTTGATCAGAGCGGTTTTCACCGTTTCGTGGTAGATATCTTTTGCCATTAAAAGTAGCTCATTCTTGCCATGCTCAAGGCTATCTCTATGGTAGCTTGATCACGCTTTAGGTATTGGTCACAACCATAAATTTTGAATCTTGAAATAAAACGTTACACAAACCAGCAGATTTTTACTATAGCGCTTTCTATCCTAATGAGGTACACAGGATTTTTACTTCTTGCCTCTTGCCTCTTGCCTCTTGCCTCCCCCTCCTGGGAGGGGTTAGGGGTGGGTCTAGCATGCCTCTTGCCTCTTGCCTCTTGCCTCCCCCTCCTGGGAGGGGTTAGGGGTGGGTGCCTCTTGCCTCTTGCCTATTCCCTGCTCCCTGCTCCCTGTTCCCTGCTCCCTGCTCCCTACTTCCTAAAAAAATGTACCTCACCAAACTGAAAACCCCTAGACTAATCAATTGCTAGTTAATCCATGGGCAAGTCCCGCAGGAAGTAAAAGCGATCGCGTAGCGTGGCCATAAGCCAATCGCTTTTACTATCCCTGTCCTTGATTCGCCCCAAGTAGCCAGTTAAGGGAGAAGAAAGCTCAATCAATATTTCGTGTAGTTCTGGCTGGGTCAAGGACTGGGGTGGATTGGAGAAGTTATAGGCTCCATAGATCATCTCTACTCCCACCGTGTGATTATCTCTATCCTCAATCAGCTTTTTCACCAGCTGGACAATATGCGATCGCAATTTCAGTTTTTCAGAAATATGATTAATATATTTCTCAACTTCCTGATCAGCTTGACCAGGTATCAAGTAATCCTTCAGTATAATTAAGTCAACGGAATTGGGATACTGGCTTTGAAGTTTCACCAGCTTCTCAAGAGTGTCAGGATTAATAATTGCCATACCATGTACAATAGCTGCATCCATAAGTTGTTTAGTCGGCTCACCAGGGCCAATGATTAACTTAGCAGTTTCCTTAAGTAGTTCTTGATTGTTTAAACGTAACGTTCCTAAATTCAACAGTTGTACTGCCGTATCGTTAGGAATTTTTTTCCCAGCCTTGCACTCACCCACCAAGGGATAAGGTTTTGAGCAGAATAAATCTAAGCCACCAGCACCACCTTTGTGATCATAGTCGATGGTAAATCCCAGAAACTTAAGGCTATCACGAACAATAATTTCAAAATCTGTTCCAGCTTGATAATTAGTTTTACCTTGATCCAGTTCTTTGCTGCGATTTCCTAATGCTGCTATGGTATTTATCCAAGCTAAATCTGGATTAGATGAGGTTAACTGCTTGTTGCTACTCCAGCCTATAAATTTTTTGATCTCTTCGTCAAGGGCTTCAGCCGCTGGGTTAGTAATCGCCAGGTTAGCGATTTGACTCTGTAATTCTTCCAATTCCGGATACAGTGGCGGGAGTCGATTTTCTAGCTGGTGTCGCCGTTGGCAGAAAATGCGATCGCTTAATACTGGCCAATCGTCACTAACCCTAATATTATCACCTAAACTAACAAACTTGCCAAGGGGCTGACTAGTATCATTTCTAGCTACTTCAAGCACTTTAGGCAACTGATAGACCCGCAAGTAAGCCAGGAAAATACCCTGTTGTTTCTCAAGTCTTCCTTGTAATCCTGCTGCTGTCCATACCGTTAACGGTGATAAGTTCTCCAAGGATTCAGTTTTCTTCAGGTGTTGGCAAAGTTCACACCTAGCCCAAGCCTTAATCAAAACAGTTTCCTTATCATTCACTGCCGCTAGACTTTTTTGGGCTATTTCTCTAAAACTAGAGCGATAATACTGCTCAAGAGACAGGGGATTACTGGATATATTATTATTTGATATATTATTTGATATATTAGACGGATATAGGACAAATTTTCGCCCTGGATTGATAAATAGCTGAGGGATAGCAGCAATCATTCGCCCTTGGATTAAGGCTTCGATATCTGGTGCCGGTAAAAGTAGGGCTATTGAAATTCTATCTTGCTGACTCATTATATGCCTGAATAATTAGTATATATCTAGATCAGTTACTATCAATCAATCTCATTCCTGCCTGGCATCGTCAACTTTGTAAGTCTTGTTAACTCTAGCAGTTAAAACTAAACCATCTATAATAATCTGTGTAGGAACTGTGATAATTTTGTTTTCTTTTCCCTACTCCCTACTCCCTACTCCCTACTCTCTACTCCCTACTCCCTACTCCCTACTCCCTACTCCCTACTCCCTACTCCCTACTCCCTACTCCCTGTTCTCCGTTCCTTTTGCTATATAACTTCGTTGACTTAATCATCCTTTAACTTTACGCCTCTTCATCCACTGCCTCTTCAGGAATTTCTCCCGATGGAGCACTCAAAATTTCTCGCAGTAATCGGTTATCTATAGCTAGCTTTGTGTTAGAGATAAAATCTTTAATCTGGTCTTCACTCAACTCATAGTCTTCACGACTGTCATAAACAGCGCGAATCGCAATTAAGGGCTTAACCTCCTCTGTTTTCAACGCTACCGATTTTCCTCCTTGAGCCTTAAGGTTCTTCAAATACTCTTGAGCCTTCTTGGCATTTGGACTTATCGGTTTAGAGCGGACTAAACAACCACGGGTGAGATCATATTTTTTATAATCCCTAAGATGAGATAACCCAGTCGTTACCCTGTTTCCAAAAGAGGCTTGGATCACTGCTAGTCCGATTTTGACCGTATTACCTTCTTGTTTACCAACTATCTTGACGCCGAGGTATTTATTTTTTGGTTTAACGGGAGCTTCAATTTTTTCGATTGTGACTCCTGCCACTATCTGTCCTATGAGTTGGTTGAGGCCAAACTTAATAGCGTTAGTGAGCTGAGAGTCATCGTCCATGTACTCTTCATTGTCTATATTGTCAATATTTTTGATCTCGTTATTATAAGCAGAGCTAACGGGATTTATAGTAGGTCTATGGGATGAAACTTGCTGACCATTAGGTAATCCCCAGTTAGTTTGACACCATTTAAGAACATCTCTTGCTGTTGGTCGTTGTTTCCCTAATTCTTTCAGTGTTTCTTCGCTAAAGGGATAAACCGGCTGGGGAGGAGTTAGTTTATTGTCAGCATAAAACCCTTTTAACCGTAGGTAAACTAGAGCAATTATCTGATCAGAATTTAGAGGCTTTAATTCAACTTCTCGCTCCCCAATTCTGTCAACAACTGCATCATTTAACTCTAATGCTCTAATTTGATGTGTCCAAGTTTCAGGAAACATAGCCGTCAGCAGCACCCCCCGTTTAAGGCTATTGTATAAATCTGTTGCTAAGCTGGCAATAACTTGTGCTCTGCTAAACCCTGCATCATCACATTCTGTACCATCTAATTGATCAAAACATACTACCAAGGGATTGTAATCACTAATTAGGTCTAAAATCTGACAAGTTATATCGAAATGATCTTTGTCATCTTCCGAATCGTTAGGTAACTCCATTTCGTCAGCTTTTTTCTGGGCTAAACTTTTCCCAGAAAGCCAGTTAATAGCATAAATAGCATGCTGGTTTGATAATGTCCAGAAAATACCTTTGATCAGATAGGGATTGTCGATGTCGGTCTTGATTTCAAGAACTTTATCAGTCAGTTGTTCAATTAGCCTGGGATTCTTAGCCAAGGCATTGGGAAATACATTGACTAACTGCTCAGATGTGTAATTTTTTTGCATCGCCTCATTGGCTAAAGCAGTTCCTAACTCTTGCCACTGAGTCACCCCCTGGCTACCCACCTCCTTAAGACTTAATGCCAGGGTTTTCAAAAATTCTGGCTTGATCCGATTAAGGTCATTGTAATCGGTCATGTAGACAAACCAAGCACTGCCATCAGCTTGAAGTTGATGGCGAACCCTACTGAGCAAATGAGTTTTGCCTAACCCTTTGTTAGCCTTGATGGTAATGCCAATCACCTGACGCTGCCCGCTACGAACTTCTTCAATTGCCTTAAAAACAGCATCGTAAGCATGAGCATTGATAGAAGTAACGTGAGGTAATTCTTTTTTCCATACATTTTGCTTCTTGACAACTGGCTCTTTGTTAAAAGGGTTTTGATTTTTTATGGCATTGTGGAGTTGTTCAAGGGGAGATGAACTATTAGTCATGGTTGTTCAAGGGGAGATGAACTGTTAGTCATGATCAACTGTTAGTCATTTTGGTGTGAGGAAACGCTACAAACAGTCAACAGAGATTTATTACAATAACCAGGCCAGCCTAGGATTATAGCCGCTTAGCATAGCAGCGTAATCCACTCACTTCTGTTGTGATAGAATCTTCGATTTGGGATGGATCGCTATCCGGTAAGCTACCGCCTTGGAGTTGTAAAATATCCTTAGCCTGCATCTCTAACAACCACTCATTAAACTGGGAACGACTGACACTATCCCCAATTTCCCGTCTAATCCGATAAATCGGTACAAGGTCATCAAGGTTATAGTCCTGATTTAGCTTGTCGTAGACCTCCAAGACCACCGACTCAAAGGTTTCATAAGAAGCGATCGCATTTTCCCCAGTTTTCCCAGCATCAGCGCCTGCGTCAACGACCTTAGCCACTGAGCTTCTCTCTCTAATCCAATTTAGAACAGCCTTGACATCCTTGGCTCTGACCAGACTACCATCAAACTCAAAATCAGCGCTTTTGATGCCAGCGTCTAGCACTTCCAAGCCTTGCTCTGTCAAAAACACATACTCGATTCGGGCTTTTTTTGTTTTCTTGATCGTCCCGTCTGTTTCCAATTTTTTAAAGATGTCAGTATAATCACCAGACCTCTCATTATTCAGTTTCACTGTATCACTTAAGTCTTTTCTTTTCACCTCCTGCTTTGAGCCCCCTAGATCCCACAAGTGTAGCAGCAGACGAGTTGTAGCTTGGGCTGGGGTTCCTCGTAACCCTTTCTTATTTTCTTTCTTATTTTCTGGTTCAGGGTTTGTGGACATTTCCGTTTGTTCTGTTTGTTCTACTGTTGACATTTCCATTTGTTCTAGGTATTTTGTTCCAGTATTTACGTAGATCAGATTATGGCTTGTCACCTCTCTATCCAGTGATAGCCTAACCAATAGTATGATGCCAATTCGGCACGATTGAGTCAGAAGCCATAAATTTTTATGGCTAGCCTAGCCTCAGGCCAGCCAAATTAAGCGTCTGCCTTTGTATAGCCCTAAAATTGCATTTTGAGGGCTATGAGTCATAGCTAAGTCAATCACAATTCCCCATGGGATTGCCCCTTGGGGTACTGCGAAAAGCGAAATCGTACTCACTTGCCTCTAGGATCAGAATTTCCAAACTATCCAGTCTTTCCCCCCAGAAAGCGATCGCATTTACTGGGAAAATCTCCAATTCTGCTAGCTTGAGTAGAGCAAGGTAGTCGAGTCTCGATATTATATCACTTCTGTTCAGTCCTAGGTTACTTTCAACTATTATTTCTGTGCCCCCTCTGGTTCCTCTGCTCCCTCTGTGCTGATCGGATCACACTTCTCTAATTAAATAGGTTTGAGCCAAATCAGCTGGACTCATGGACTCATACGGTTCAAAAGGCTGATGAATCCAAGGATTATCTGGCAAATAATCCACATAGTAATCAGGAGCAATCCCAGAACAGGCTTTATACCAGATTACAGCAGTACGAATCTCCTCAATTTCTGTACCATAATGACTATAAAGCCATTTAATCCCCTCTCGTAGACTAATACCAGAATCCACTAAATCATCCACCAACAGGATCCGAGTACCTAATTTTGCCGTCGTCATCGCCAGGTGGCTCGAAAACGTAATCGGTTCTCGGATCCGATTGTCTGGTCCGGTATAGGAAGCAGCAGACAGAATCCCTAAGGGCTGATTGTAAATGCGGCAGAGGAGATCACCAACCCGTAATCCTCCCTTAGCAATACAGACAATTTGGTTGAAATCCCAATCGGCTTGATAGACTTTGACAGCTAGCCGTTCGATTTTTTCATAGTACTCTGACCAGGAGACGTAAAGTTCTGACATAGTTCGCGCAATTGATATTGGTTAGGTATTGGTCAGGGAATCGACCATTAGCAAAAGTCGAAAACTATTCGACCATTACCAGCCGTTGTTCCGAATTTCCCAAGTTCGGAATTTCCCTACTTATACAAGAAGTCTAATGTTAGAAATGGCTTATGAGTGATTCGTTTTGCTAAAAAAATCCCGATCACCACATTGCCTAGCTAAATTATCTTATCGGTTATGACTGATGTTTCTAGTTCTGATGCCAGTAATCCTGCCCAAGTCTCCGGTGGACTCGAAAAGCTTAACTTTACCACCAAACTAGCTTATGGTGCTGGAGATATGGGTCCAGCCATGACCGCCAATCTCTTAGTCTTTTACCTCCTGCCATTTTTAACCAATGTGGCTGGTTTACCAGCCGGTTTGGCAGGGAGCATTCTGATGATTGGCAAAGTTTCCGATGCCATCAATGATCCCATGGTTGGGATTATGAGCGATCGCACTCGTTCTAGTTGGGGGCGTCGCATTCCCTGGATGCTCTTTGGGGCAATTCCGTTTGGTGTTCTGTTTTTCTTACAGTGGATTGTCCCCCACTTCAGTAATAACAATACCATTAATAACTGGTTGCTGTTTAGCTACTACCTTCTGATTGCTATTCTGTTCAACATTGCCTACACTGCAGTTAACCTACCCTACACCGCCCTAACCCCAGAACTCACCCAAGACTACAACGAACGCACTAGCCTCAACAGCTTTCGCTTTACCTTTTCCATCGGTGGCAGCATCCTAACCTTAGTTCTAGGGGGATTAATTTTTAGTGCCTATGCCGGTGATAGTGGTCAGCAATATCTAGTGCTAGGGTTAGTCACCACCTTGCTGGCGGTGGTGCCGATATTGTGGTGTGTGCTGCGCATCCAAGAACGAGGTGCACAGCCTATATTGGGAACTCAGCAGAAAAAGACTGTAGGAACTCTGCTCACCCTAATTGGACCCCTATCATTTTTCTATGGCATTGCCCGGATTATCCCAGTGACTGCCCAATTATTGGGTGCCACTAGCAACCCTGATATCACTGGTATCTTTCTCAGTCTTCTTGGTTTACTAATTACCGTCTTTGGTATAACTCTGATATTTTCTACCCCAGAACCCCACCTGAAAGATAGCTCTGCTTTCACAGAGCGCTCTGAAGCTGACACTTCAGCCTCCTTATCTTTTTTTGAGCAACTGCGGATTGTATTCAGTAACCAGCCTTTTCTATATGTGATTGGCATTTACCTGTGTTCCTGGTTAGGTGTCCAGTTAATCGGTTCTATCCTGCTTTACTTCGTAGTCAATTGGATGGGATTGCCCGAGTCTACCTTTCCCTTAGTCGCCCTTGCGGTTCAAGGTACTGCCTTATTAATGCTGTTTTTCTGGAAGATGGTCAGTGAGCGATTGGGCAAAAAAACCGCTTACTTTATGGGCACTAGTATCTGGGTTATCGCTCAAGTTGGTCTATTTTTGCTACAACCTGGTCAAGTGGCCTTAATGTACTGTTTAGCTGTTATGGCTGGTTTTGGGGTTTCTGTGGCTTATCTGATCCCCTGGTCGATGGTGCCCGATGTGATTGAACTTGATGAATTGACCACAGGTCAGCGTCGGGAAGGGATATTTTATGGCTTCATGGTTTTGCTGCAAAAACTTGGTTTAGCCCTAGGACTGTTTTTAGTCGGTATTGTCCTAGAGTGGTCAGGATTCATCTCATCTACTGCTGGGCAACCAGTCCCCACCCAACCTGATTCGGCACTGCTAGCCATCCGTATCGCTATTGGACCATTGCCAACCCTATTCTTGATTGGTGGTATAGTACTGGCTTACTTCTATCCCATCACCAAGGAATTTCATGCCCAAATTCTCTTGCAGCTACGAGAGCGTGATCAAGCTACTAGGCAAGGGGAATAGGAATTGATCGGTTCTGTTGAAGATCTAGTTTGACTCAGGAGTAGTTTTCTAAAAATAGGAATGGGTCAGCCTGGGGTTAATTTGCCAATCAATGGCAATCAATGATCAAAAAGGTAGATGCGTTATAGCTTGAGTCGTAGCAATTACGATCACCAGCTTGGCTTGAGTTTAAGACGCCTGCCATTCCAATTCAGGCAGACTCTCCCAGGCTTGGACAACCAGGTCATTGAGTAATACTCTTTGTGAGTGATCAAGCCAATCGTCTTCTGCTAAGACTTCGGCAGTTAAATCGTCAAGGGACTGTCCCTCTTGACGAGCAATGTGAATGACACCAGCAATCGCCACTACCACCAGTTCTTCATCAACCGGTTGTTGACGTAGGGCGACTATTTCTTGTGGACTGGCTGGAATGGGATAATTCATACCTAACAAACAAGGGCACCCTTGACTATAACTAAACTGAAATCAATGTAAAGTATTTTTACGAATATTAAACAAGTCGATACTTGGAAGCTTAGCGTATTTTCAGCACTGATTACCTCCGTCTCTCCTCTTAATGACATTTGTGATCACATAACCCCTATGAAAGAGATTCTGTACGTAGAAATCCCTACTCCAGACACAAAGACTGTCTGCCACTGGTTGCAACAGGAATGGCAGCCTAAGCTCGGGGATAAGATAATCACGCCGGATGGTATCCGTCTGCAATGGGAGACTACTCCTGATGAGAATTCTAATCACAAGACTACAGTTGTAGTTTCTTTGATTCCAGAAATCTCGATTTTTGTCTGGTCCGTGCAGCGAACCACCTACCTCAAAGCCTTTCGTTGGTCCGAAAAGCCCCTGAGCGGCGAAAAGCTAATTCTAAGACAGCTCACCCAGAGTCTTCGGGACCAATTCCCCTACCACTATCCAGAACCACCGGATGTAGATTTATCTGAGCAAACCATCTTTGAAGCATTAGCACCCTATTATCCTCAGACTGTGCACTTTTTCCGGAAAATGCCTAGAGGAGAATATGACCTTAATCGAGTTTATTGGTGGGAAAAGCGCTGGCGTGAGGGGGTTCGGAACCCCCAGCAGCCCAAGCAGGTAGTGTTTAAGGGGTTGAAGAGTGTTCCCGTAGCGTGGCCGAAAGGCCAAGGTTCTCAACAGTTGAAGGTTGGCCAGTTGAAGGGTGAAGGTTCTCAACAGTTGAAGGTTGGCCAGTTGAAGGTTGAAGGTTCTCAACAGTTGAAGGTTGGCCAGTTGCAGGTTGAAGGTTCTCAACAGTTGAAGGTTGGCCAGTTGAAGGTTGAAGGTTCTCAAAACAACCTTCAACCAACTAACCTTCAACCAACTAACCTTCAACCATCTAACCTTCAACCAACTAACCTTAAATCATCTAACCTTCAACCAACTAACCTTCAACCATCTAACCTTCAACCAACTAACCTTCAACCATCTAACCTTCAACCAACTAACCTTCAACCAACTAACCTTCAATCAACTAACCTTCAACCATCTAACCTTCAACCATCTAACCTTCAACCATCTAACCTTCAACCATCTAACCTTCAACCATCTAACCTTCAACCTTCAACCCCTAAGTACGACGTAATCTACATCGGTGGTGCCTTGGGAGTGATCCATGCTGCAACAATGGCGCAGCGGGGTTATCGGGTATTGCTGATTGAGCGGTTAACCTTTGGGCGGATGAACCGGGAATGGAATATTTCACGGGATGAGTTTCAAAGCCTGATTGATTTGGGTTTATTTACCCCTACTGAGTTTGAAGGGATTATTGCTAGGGAATACGTTGATGGATTCAATAAGTTCTTTGATAGCAACAACCCACCCCACTTGAAAGCAGCCATCTTGCACACGCCAAGGGTGCTCAATATCGCCATTGATTCTGCTAAATTTTTGCAACTGTGTGGGAAAAAGCTCAAGAGTGCTGGGGGAGAAATCTGGGATGAGACAGAGTTTATCCAAGCAACTATCACCCCAGAGGAAGTTGTGGTGGAAGTGCAACACTTACCGACTAAATCTCACCGACAAGTGAGTGGTCGTCTGTTGGTGGATGCCATGGGAACGGCTTCACCAATTGCTTGGCAGCTCAATGGGGGTAGGGCGTTTAATAGTGTCTGTCCCACGGTGGGGGCTGTGATTGAGGGATTAGAGCCTCAGGTGTGGGATCCCGATTATGGTGATGTTCTCAATAGTCATGGGGATATTTCCCGGGGACGTCAGCTGATTTGGGAGTTGTTCCCTGGTGCAGGTGAGGAATTGACAATTTATTTGTTCCATTACCATCAGATACATCCTGAGAATCCCGGCTCTTTATTAGAAATGTATGAAGATTTCTTTACTATCTTACCGGAATACCGCCGATGTGATATAGAAAAATTGGTGTGGAAGAAACCAACCTTTGGGTATATTCCCGGACATTTTACGGTGGGAAGTCGCGATCGCATTGTGGCCTTTGACCGACTGGTTGCCATTGGTGATGCTGCTTCCCTTCAGTCCCCCTTGGTGTTCACTGGCTTCGGTTCCTTAGTGCGTAACCTCTATCGCTTAACCGATCTCTTGGACACTGCCTTGCGGCACAATCTTTTGAGTGCTAAGGATTTAAATCAAATTCGCGCCTATCAAAGTAATATTGCTGTGACCTGGCTCTTTTCCCAGGGGATGATGGTACCAACAGGTCGTCATCTACCACCCCAGCGGATTAACGCCATGCTCAATACCTTCTTTGGGTTGTTGGCAGATGAACCACCGGAGGTATCAGATACGTTTATTAAAGACCGTTTCAGTTGGTTAACCTTTAATCGACTGGCACTCAAAGCAGCTCGGCGAAACCCTGCCCTCATCCCCTGGATTTGGGAAATGGCTGGTGCTAAGGATTTCTTGCTTTGGGTAGGCAGTTACTTAAGTTTTACTAGCAATGCCTTTGTCAGCGGGTTGCTCAAAGGTTGGTTTCCCAGTCTAGTTCGACGGTTACAGCCCTGGCTTGAAAAGCGTTATCCACGGCTTTGGTTACAGTTGTTGGCTCAAAGTTATGCCATCACAGCTGGGATGGGGCGTCCTGAAAAAGTAAAGCGTGAGCTCAAGTTCGATTGAATACTTATCATTGAAGGTTATTCGTTAATTGTTAATTAACGAATAACCAAGAAGGAAGATGATAATGAGTCAAAGAAAGAGTTTAGTAATTATCTGTCTAATTTTAATCGCTGTTGTCGGTGTTGTCATTAATGTCAAAGTTTTACAAGTTTGGAACTATAACACTGAGGGACATGATATTTACTATAGCTGGGTAGAAGGAAAGCGAATTTTATCGGGGGAAAATCCCTACGCTAGAGTCTTATCGGGAAATATGAGAGAGAATCAGAAGTATGCTACCTATTTCCCCCTTTTTTATTGGCTTTCAGCATTAACTCAATTATTGGGGTTCCAAGACTACTCAGACTGGATTTCCCTATGGCAACCGATATTTTTAATGGTTAATATCGGGATTGCTGGTTTAATTTTCTATCATTTGTCTAACCATAAATTATTTATTTTTGGCTGGTTTGCTGCTTTATTTTGGTTACTAAACCGATGGACACTTTATGTTAGTATCGACGCTAACTTAGATTTCCTAGCCATATTTTTTCTGATTCTTTCCCTGATGTTACTGCCGAAACACAAGTCCACAGCTTTCTTGATGTTTAGCTTGTCTTTAGGGATTAAACAAATTGCTATATTTTTAGTACCACTTTATCTGATTTGGGCTTGGCAATCATCAGATGATAATCCTGTCAAGGATACCTTCATCGCTTTATTGTTAATACTTGTTATCCCTGGGATCACGTCACTACCATTTATTTTATGGAATACAGAAGGGTTCTTTAAATCGATTCTATTTTCAGCCACTAGAAATCCAGACGGACATGTTAATGCTCCTTCCTTAGATGGGTTAATTACATTGTCAAATCCTGATTTCGTTGGTATCAAAGCGAAGTTGCCAATGGTGTTGGTAATGAGTCTAGTATTTCTGACTGCCATGAAGCGACAAATTGGAATCTATACTAGTGCTTTGCTGACCATGTCCGTATTTATTCAGTTCAATTCAGTGATATTTAACCAATATTTTTGTTGGGTGGTACCTTTGTTGCCTCTCGCTAGTTGCGAGATCCTTCCTAAGAAGGATGCCAAATGAGATATCCTTCCGTTAAACGTGATGCTCGGTACGAGCCGCTACGCGAACGCATCAGGATCTCAATAGCGAAACCCAACAAAACCATTGCCAATGTTGGGTTTCGCTACCGCTCCACCGCTGCCTATCTAAAATCAAGGGTTTTACGAGTAAAGTCAGTCAATCACCGTCTAGCACTAGCCACCCGCCCCCTCAAGGGTGGCGCTATACACACCAAGTGCGCACCTCAAGGACTCACAGAAAATCATCCGTGTGGTGAGCCCTAAGTCTGCAAGCTTAGTTTGTGTAGTCGCTACCTATGGGTTACATGCACCCATCCCTTGCCCCATTTATCATCACCCTGTCAGCCGAAACCCTTACTTATACCGCACTTCCGAGGGATTAGTTATTTTTCTACCAGATTTGTTAAGTATTGTGACCTTTCCCATGATATGATTACCTCTGGTTTGTGAAAACAAGCCAGATGACTGGACTAGCATTTGCTGCTACCGGTGAACTTGTCAGATGACCCTCTTGAGAAACCATTGACCATGGAGGAAAACACGCAAACAAGTTACTTGTCCCCTTCAACGAGTTCGTCAATGCAGGAGTATTACCAACTCAAACAAACTCTGTTGTTGGTCACCCTAGTCGCGACAGGGATTATTTTCATCTCTGTGTGGCTGGTTTACTCCCTCAACATTGCCTTAAATTATTTGATCGGGGCGTGTACTGGTATGGTTTACTTGAGAATGTTGGCTAAAGACGTAGAGCGGCTAAGCCAACAAAATAGGCGTCCGAGCATGGCTCGGTTTGCGGTTTTTATTGGGATAATTGTAGTAGCCAGTCAATGGCAAAAATTACAAATACTTCCTATATTTTTAGGGTTTCTGACGTACAAAGCCGCAATTATCGTCTATATCCTGCAAAGCCTACTAAATCCTACCTCTAAGTAAGATTTATTTAAGTCGGATTTATTGGTAGGATAAACAGACGTTTCACCCTTGACAGAAATCTGGGTAAATCTCCAGAATGGAAATGATAAATTCTTTAAACGTTCTGAATTCTTTACCCCTTGCTTCCTTAGAAGTTGGTGAACACTTTTATTGGCGGATTGGCAATTTAACATTACACGGTCAGGTTTTTCTCACCTCCTGGGTAGTGATTGCTATTCTGGTAGTAGCTTCCCTTGCGGCAACTCGAAATGTCCAAATGGTTCCTGGCGGTATCCAAAATGTGATGGAGTACGCCCTAGAATTTTTGAGGGATTTAGCGAAAAACCAGCTGGGGGAAAAAGAATATCGCCCTTGGGTACCTTTTATCGGTACACTGTTTTTGTTTATCTTCGTGTCAAACTGGTCAGGAGCCCTAATTCCTTGGAGTATTATTGAGCTCCCATCTGGTGAGCTGGCGGCTCCTACCAATGACATCAATACCACCGTTGCTTTAGCCTTACTAACATCATTGGCGTATTTTTACGCTGGTTTGAGCAAGAAGGGTTTAGGTTACTTCGCTGGCTATATTCAGCCAATACCAATCCTCTTGCCGATCAAGATTTTAGAAGACTTCACCAAGCCCCTCTCCCTAAGCTTCCGTTTATTTGGCAATATTCTGGCAGATGAACTGGTAGTAGCCGTGTTGGTGCTGCTAGTGCCTCTGTTTATCCCGTTGCCAATTATGGCGCTAGGTCTATTTACCAGTGCAATTCAAGCCCTGGTCTTCGCTACCTTGGCAGCTGCCTACATTCACGAGGCAATAGAAGTCGAAGGCGAAGAACATTAAGGGATAACCTTATGATGGGAATGGCACGGTAGCCTTAAATTAGGAATAGTTGGAATTCAGGACTCCTTAGGAGAATCCTTCTGACTAGTAGCTCTCTATTTTGTTCTTTACTCACGGATAAGAAAAATCATCATGGATCCAATCGTTGCTGCTGCTTCAGTTGTCGCTGCTGCTCTCGCTGTCGGTTTAGCTGCTATCGGCCCTGGTATCGGTCAAGGAAACGCTGCTGGTCAAGCTGTAGAAGGTATTGCTCGTCAGCCGGAAGCTGAAGGAAAAATTCGCGGTACTCTGCTGTTAACCTTGGCATTCATGGAATCCCTGACTATCTATGGTCTGGTAATTTCTCTGGTACTGCTGTTTGCTAACCCATTTTCTTAGAACCTGATACTTTATGTAGAGACGTTGCAGGCAACGTCTCTACATGGTAGGTCTGATAAGGTGAATTGTTCGGTTTTATTCCGATTTGGGATTTGTAAAAAATGTTTGATTTTGATGCTACTCTGCCTCTGATGGCATTGCAGTTTCTGGTTTTGACAGTTGTATTAAATACCATATTCTATAAGCCACTCACAAAAACGCTGGATGAGCGTGACGAATACATCCGGAATCAGGAATCTGATGCCAAAGAACGCTTGTCTAAAGCCGAAAAAATGGCTAAAGAGTATGAAGAACAGTTGGGTCAAGCCCGGAAGCAGTCTCAAGCTGTGATCGCTGCTGCCCAAGAAGATGCCAGAAAAATGGCAGCTCAAGCGATCGCTGAAGCCCAACAAGAAGCTCAGGCTGAACGAGCAAAAGCTCAAGAAGAAATTGATCAACAAAAACAGCAAGCAATGGCTTCCCTCGAACAACAAGTCGATGATCTATCTCGCCAAATCTTAGAAAAATTGTTAGGGCCAGCGTTAGTAAGATAAATGGTGGCGTCTTGACCGCCTGACCCATATATTTACTACAACTCCTAAGAGATTGGCGATGTGGGAGTACTGTCAAACTATGTCAAACTATTAATTATATTGAGATAATTGTCTTGAGATAATTGTCTTGAAATAATTGTCTTGAGATAATTATCTTGAGAGTAGGTGGACAGGTCATAGCTTAGCAAGATTATGCGTTCAAAACAATTGTAAACGGATATGATGGGGAATTTAGTATTATTGGCAACAGAAGCTCATGGAGAAGGTGGTTTCGGCTTAAACTTTAATATTCTTGAAACCAACCTAATCAACCTGAGTATTTTGTTGGGGGTACTGTACTACTTCGGTCGCCAATTAGTGGGAAACGTTTTGAGTGAGCGACGCTCAAAAATTGAACAGGCAATTAAAGAAGTAGAAGCTCGTCAAAGACAAGGAGCCGAAGCCTTAGCAGATCAACAGCAGAAGTTAGCTCAAGCCCAAGTCGAAGCAGAAAACATTCGTGCTGCAGCAGAAGTTAATGCTAAAGCAGCTAAAGAGGCAATTTTGGCCGCTTCGGCTCAAGAAATTGAACGGATGAAAGAATCAGCAGTTCAGGATTTGAACTCGGAAAGGGAACGAGCCATGGCCGAACTACGCCAGCGAGTTGCTACCATGGCAATGGCTAAGGTTGATTCCCAACTAAGAGATACATTAGATAATTCCGCTCAACAACAATTAATTGACCGCAACATCGCTCTGTTGGGAGGTGGCTCATGAAAGGTGGTTTTTTGAGTGGCCAAGTACTCGAACCTTATGCAGAAGCGTTGCTCGATTTGGCTAAGTCCGATAACGAACTCAAAGGCAAACTGAGTGAGGATGTAGATACTCTGCTGAGTCTTTTGAAAGAATCGCCACAATTGCAAGAGTTTTTAGGCTCTCCTGTGGTCAGAGCTGAGGATAAAATCGGGGTCTTGCAACAAATTGCTGGGGACCAACTTCACCCCTACACCATGAATTTTTTAAGGATTCTAGTAGACCGTGGGCGCATTGCGTTTTTGGAAGGCATTTGCCTGAAGTACCAAGAACTTCTCAGGGATTTAGATCAAACTGTTTTGGCTGAGGTCAGTTCAGCAATAGAACTTTCTGAAGCTCAGCAAGAATCAGTTCGTGAGAAAGTTAAGTCCCTCACGGGAGCCAATCAGGTAGAACTGGATACAAAAATTGACCCGGATGTAATCGGTGGTGTGATCATTAAAGTCGGGTCTCAGATATTTGATGCCAGTCTAAAAGGACAACTCCGTCGCATCGGTATGGCTCTGACCAGTTGAAGGTTAGCAGGTTCAAGGTTAGTAAGTTGTTCGCCTTTGGCGTTCCCGAAGGGTAGGTTAGTTGGTTGTTCGCCTTTGGCGTTCCCGAAGGGTAGGTTAGTTGGTTGTTCGCCCAAGACGTTCGGTTTAGGGTAGGTTAGCAGGTTGTTCGCCCAAGACGTTCGGTTTAGGGTAGGTTAGTTGGTTGTTCGCCTGAGTCGTCCGAAGTAGGCTCGGTTAGGAATTTAAAGATTAACCCCTTGGGAAATAACCTTGAACAGTCAACAGTAAACAATCAACAAACAATCAACAATCAACAGTCAACAGTAAACAGTTAATAGTTAACAGTAAACAATTAGTTAGTTAACGATAAAAACCAATCATGATTAGCATTAGACCAGACGAAATTAGCAGCATTATTCGGCAGCAAATTCAAGGATATAACCAAGGTTTTGCGGTTTCCAACGTTGGAACGGTTTTGCAAGTTGGTGATGGTATTGCCCGGATTTATGGCTTGGAAAAGTGCATGGCTGGGGAACTGCTGGAGTTTGAAGATGGCACCGTTGGCATTGCCCAGAACTTAGAACAGGACAATGTGGGTGCAGTGCTGATGGGGGATGGTTTAAATATCCAGGAAGGTAGCTCGGTTACTGCTACTGGTAAAATTGCTCAGGTACCCGTCGGAGAGGCACTGATTGGTCGGATAGTTGATGGCTTGGGTCGTCCCATTGATGGTAAGGGGGACATTCAAAGCACTGAATCCCGTCTGGTGGAATCCATGGCCCCAGGGATTATTGCGCGGCGTTCAGTTTGTGAACCCATGCAAACGGGAATCACCGCTATTGACGCTATGATTCCCGTTGGACGCGGTCAGCGGGAGTTGATTATCGGTGACCGACAAACCGGGAAAACTGCTATTGCTGTAGACACAATCATCAACCAGAAACAGGAAGATGTAATTTGTGTCTATGTTGCTATTGGTCAGAAGGCATCTACGGTAGCCCAAGTGGTGAATACCCTCCAGGAAAAAGGAGCATTAGACTACACTGTGGTCGTGGCAGCGAATGCCAATGACCCAGCTACTCTACAGTTCTTGGCTCCCTACACCGGTGCCTCGATTGCCGAGTACTTTATGTACAACGGTAAGGCAACCCTAGTCATTTATGATGACTTGTCTAAGCAAGCTCAAGCCTATCGCCAGATGTCCCTACTGCTGCGCCGTCCACCAGGACGGGAAGCTTATCCAGGAGATGTGTTCTACGTCCACTCCCGCTTGTTGGAACGGGCAGCTAAACTGAATGATGAACTGGGTGGTGGTAGTATGACCGCACTGCCTATTATTGAAACTCAGGCTGGTGACGTATCAGCTTACATCCCGACTAATGTAATTTCTATTACCGATGGTCAAATCTTCCTCTCCTCTGACCTATTTAACTCTGGTGTCAGACCAGCGATTAACCCTGGTATCTCAGTGTCACGGGTAGGTTCTGCTGCCCAAACCAAGGCCATGAAGAAAGTGGCTGGTAAATTGAAGCTAGAACTAGCCCAGTTTGACGACTTGCAAGCCTTTGCTCAGTTTGCCTCCGACTTGGATGCCGCTACCCAAGCTCAGTTGGCTCGGGGTCAACGTTTACGGGAAGTGTTGAAGCAACCTCAGAATTCTCCCCTAGCTGTGTTTGAGCAAGTGGCAATCGTTTACGCTGGACTCAATGGCTATCTAGATGATGTGCCTACTGATAAGGTGACAACTTTTACTCAGGGACTGCGGGAGTACTTGAAAACCAGCAAGCCAGAGTACGTTGAGATCATCAAAAAGGAGAAGAAGCTCACTGATGAAGCCGAAAGCATTCTAAAGGAAGCGATCGCAGAATACAAACAGACCTTCCTAGTCTCCGCTTAACAGGTTAAAGATTAGTTTCCGTTGCAGGTTAGTTTCCGTTGCAGGTTGCAGGTTAGTTTCCGTTGCAGGTTGCAGGTTAGTTTCAGTTGCAGGTTAGTTTCCGTTGCAGGTTGCAGGTTAGTAAGTTGCAGGTTAGTAGGTTGCAGGTTCTCTAAAACACAGTCAACCTAGCCTACCCCGAACGCCAAAGGCGAACAACCAGACAACCTTGGCCTAAAGGCCACGCTATGCGAACAACCAGACAACCTTGGCCTAAAGGCCACGCTATGCGAACCCAGACAACCTTCAACCTTCAACCTTCAACCAGACAACCTTCAACCTTCAACCAGACAACCTTCAACCTTCAACCAGACAACCTTCAAGCCGAGACAACCGTCATCCTTGAACAGATTATGCCTAATCTAAAAGATATTCGCGATCGCATTAAGTCAGTCAAAAATACCCGGAAAATCACCGAAGCGATGCGCCTTGTGGCTGCGGCTAAGGTACGTCGTGCTCAACAACAGGTAACTGCCACCCGTCCCTTTGCTGACCGCTTAACACAAGTTCTCTACGGTTTGCAAAACCGGATGCAGTTTGAAGATGCCAATCTCCCCCTACTAAAAGAACGGGAAATCAAGAATGTAGGCTTGCTCGTCGTTTCAGCGGATCGAGGACTATGTGGCGGTTACAATACTAACGTTATCAAGCGTGCAGAAAACCGTGCAAAGGAACTACAGGAAAAAGGGGTTGGCTACAAATACGTGCTAGTTGGACGCAAAGCTATTCAGTACTTCCAACGCCGCGACCAGCCAATTGATGCCAAGTACACCGGTTTAGAACAGATTCCCACAGCATCAGAAGCATCTATGATTGCTGACCAACTCCTCTCCCTGTTTCTGTCTGAAACCGTAGACCGGGTGGAGTTGATATACACCAAATTCGTCTCATTGATTAGTTCTCGACCTGCGGTTCAAACCCTGCTACCCCTAACAGCTAAGGGACTAGAATCACAGGATGATGAAATCTTCAGATTGACAAGTAAAGGTGGTGAGTTCAAGGTGGAACGGGAGGTAGTCACAAGAACAAGTACCGAGACTTTCCCCCGTGACATGATTTTTGAACAAGACCCCGTGCAAATCCTGGATGCCCTGTTGCCTTTATATCTAAACAACCAGTTACTACGGGCCTTACAAGAATCAGCAGCTAGTGAACTGGCTTGTCGGATGACAGCAATGAGTAATGCCAGTGATAATGCATCGGAACTGACTGGTAAACTAACCCTAACCTACAACAAGGCACGGCAAGCCGCTATTACCCAGGAAATTCTGGAAGTTGTCGGTGGTGCTGAAGCACTCGGTTAATTTCATTTCATTTAATTTCTTTTATCCTCAGCTGCAAAGATTACCTGCGTCTGGAATTAACCAGGCGCATTTTTACTGTTTGCTAATTGTATCAGCAATTATAGTGTTTAGTAATCAAGGGAATAGTAGGTTATATCATGTTAATATAATCAGTTATCAAAAAACTTAGCTTCCTTCTTGTAGGTAATCTCCCTTCTCATCGCCTGTTCCCTGTTCCCTGTTCCCTGTTCCCTATTATCTACTAATTATAAGTGTTCAACAGAAAATGATATTAGGTCATGAAACAAATGTAAGTCATGAAACAATTATGGAATCGCCAACCGGTTGAGATTAGGCACACAATATTGGCTGCTGTTTTAGTATTATTTATAGTAAGTTTATTTTATTTTGTAAAATTTGAAGGGAACATTACTGGCTTTTTCAGAATTGGGTCACTATTCCCTATTTCTCCTTATCTAAATAGTCAGAAAGTATTGATGTATCAGGGAGAGCAGGGATATGATGGTCAACAGTTTTTGAGTATTGCCCTGGATCCATGGTTAGAAAACTCAGGCACAATAGAAGCCATTACTCCTCCGCAATATCGCTACAGAAGAATTCTTTATCCACTGCTAGGTTATCTATTAGGTTTTGGGAATCCCCAGTTAATTCCCTACGCAATGGTTGGCATTAACTGTCTAGCTATTATTCTGATAGTATTTGTGAGTAGTTTATATCTGAAACGATATAGTGGCAGAACTTGGCCCTCACTCCTGGTTCTTTCTATACCAGGAGTTTGGATGGTTTTATCCCTTTCAACAGCTGATTTAATTAGTAGCTTGCTGCTGGTAACAGCTATCTATTTTTATCGCAATGAAAAACCGATTTACACAGCAATAACCATCGCAGCTGCTTGTCTGACACGGGAGACAATGCTATTAATGTGGTTGGCAATTTTATTAACCAGTATATGGGAGCGCAAAGGTCGGCAGCTGCAACATCTATTATGGGCTTGGATACCAGTAGCTGGGTGGGCTATCTATGTTTTATATCGTCTAGAGGCTCAAGAGAATCTAGAAGGTAGTGAAAATTTTGGCTACCCTCTATTTGGCATAGGTCAAAAGCTGATTGATAGTCTCACAGGAGGACTAGGGGGAAAAAACCTGTTTGAAGCTTACTCATTTGCCTTATTAATAGCAGCTTTTGTAGTCACTATACTGCTAGCAAGTCAGTCCCTGCGGCAAAACAAGGTTATCCTAATCAGTGCAATTATTTATGCTGTGCTATTTTCAATGACTAGCATGACTATCTTAGGGTATTATTTGGATTATTCTCGTGTATACCTAGATATCTATTTCTTACTATTACTCAGTAGCAGTTACTCAAAACACTATTTAAGCTATTTAAAAATAATCGTCATGGCTGGTGCCAGCTTGGCAAGCATCACGTATTTACTTGCCCATTCATGAAACACCGGAAAGGTATAATCAAGATTCGGTAAAAATTTGATTTAGCGTTTGTATTTGAGTAAGCATTCAGCCGTCAGCCGTCAGCCGTCAGCTAAAAGCTCACGCTACGCGAACAGCTTATTTTTCAAGTAGCGTGCGCTATGGGCATAAACTGTTACCGTAGCGTGACCACAGGCCTTTAGCCTTTAGCCTTTAGCTGTTCGCGTAGCGTGCGCGTAGCGCTAATCGCTGTTCGCTGATAGCTGAATGCTTACGTATTTGAGATGTAAAATTTAACACGATAAATAAAGATATAATGTCAGGTGTACTTTGGGGTAAAAAGCGACATCATGAATAATATCAAGTCAGGTTGAATACCCTCAGCCCTGGTGCTAATGGTTTAGTAAATAGGAGCACTTCCTTTTGAAAATAAGCTTGATATTCATCATAGCATCTATGAAGAATCTTTTTGACCCTTGGATAATCACTTTTTGCTAACTTAAGAATACCCGAATCATAACGGTAATGGTCAGAGTAAATTAAGATAAATAAATTAATCATTAAATCAATAACCATGCCAGTTCGTGACTACTATCATGATATTGTACGCAATGCCCTTCAAAAAGACGGTTGGACAATCACCCACGATCCCTATCGTTTAAAACTCACTAGAAAAAAGAATTTATATATTGACTTAGGGGCAGAACGACTCATGGCGGCGGAAAAAGGTGTCCATAAAATTGCTGTTGAAATCAAAAGTTTCCGCAGTGCATCAGAAATGAAAGATTTAGAGGAAGCAGTGGGTCAATTTGTCTTGTATGAACACCTACTGGCACGCTACGAACCCGAAAGAAAACTCTATTTAGCTGTTCCAGAAGATGTGAGAGCATCAGTGTTTGAAGAAGAAGCAGGACAAGTTTTAATCGAAGATAAAATCATTCGAATTTTTACCTTTGACGTAAATCAAGAGGAGGTTATTACATGGATACCTTAAACAAAACTAATCTAAAACAAGCCATTATCAAAGTCTTACAAGACTACGTTGAATTTTTAGGAAATGACCCCGAAAGCGACCTTCAATTAATCATTGACGAAAATAAAGATCACTATCTCCTCATGGAAATAGGTTGGCACAAAAATCAAAGAATTTACGGCAGTTTGATTCACATTGATATCATTAACGAAAAAATTTGGCTTCAACAAGACGGCACAGAAGAAGGAGTCGCCAACGAACTGGTAAAACTAGGCATTTCACCTCAACAAATTGTCCTTGCCTTTAAAACCTTAGAACGCCGTAAAATAACTGACTTTGCCGTTTCCTAATTCAAAACTAAGTACCCATGAAAAACCGGAAAGGTAAAATGAAGATTCGGTAAAATTTCAATAAAACTCTAACAAAGGTAAAAAAAATCCTTAGATAGCGTCTTTGCTAGCGCTATCCTTATAGTTAAGGGGTAACCTGATTGGGTGTGTTTGAGTGAACTCAGGCGCATTTTTAATGAGGATTTTTATACCCACAGATTTTATTAATAACTATTACAAAAATTGTTTTTTTTCAGAAAAAGGGCAATTTTAACTTGATTAATTATTAAAGGCTGAAAATCACACCAGTTTTCAGATACAGCCTCAGATACTACCCAGGTGTGCATTATATAACAACTGAGAATTTATTAATTACGGAGCAAACATTGATGGTTTCTAATGATAACTTTGCAGACCGGATATTCTTAAAGCGTACATCAGTTAGTACCACAGGCACTAACGTGGGTTTCACTGGGGAGTCAGGTGAGCCGAATCATGCAGAATTTAGCAGCCCGTTAAATTCTGCGTGGTGGTCTTGGACAGCTGCCGCTGATGGAATCGTGACCATTGACACTTTTGGGAGTAACTACGACACTACCCTCGCAGTCTACACCGGTTCAGGAGTTAACAGCTTAACAGAGATTGCCAGTAATGATGACACCTTTGGTTTGCAAAGCCAAGTTGTATTTACAGTTACGGCTGGTACAACTTACCAAATTGCTGTTGATGGCTTTTCCTTCAGCACAGGCTTGATTGATCTCAACATTAACTTAGATATTGACGACAATCTTATTTTGGGAACATCAGGCAATGATAGCCTGTTCGGCAGTGTCGAAAACGATCAGATTGAGGGTTTGGCTGGCAATGACACTATCTTTGGTAGTGAGGGAATTAATACCCTTCTCGGCGGTGATGGTAATGACGTGATCTACGGTGGTTCACAGCTGGATGTGATTAGCGGTGGTAGCGGTAACGATACCATCTTTGCCAGTGAGGGTAATAATGAAATCTTTGCTGGTGCTGGTGATGACCTGATCTATTCTGGCTCTGGCAATGATTTGATTAATAGTGGCAGTGGTAACGATACCATCTTCGCCAGTGAAGGTAATAATGAAATCTTTGCTGGTGCTGGTGATGACCTGATCTACGGTGGTTCACAGCTGGATGTTATTAATGCTGGTAGCGGTAATGATACCATCTTCGCCAGTGAGGGTAATAATGAAATCTTTGCTGGTGCTGGTGATGACCTGATCTACGGTGGTTCACAGCTGGATGTTATTAATGCTGGTAGCGGTAATGATACCATCTTCGCCAGTGAGGGTAATAATGAAATCTTTGCTGGTGCTGGTGATGACATCATCTATTCTGGCTCTGGCAATGATTTGATTAATAGTGGCAGTGGTAACGACACCCTGTGGCTAGGAGGTGGTGAGGATCTAATTGTCCTCGAAAGCGGCAATGGCTTTGATACTATCAATAACTTCCAGCTTGGTCTAACTATCTTTGATGTTACCAATCCTAATCAGCTGAGCATCATTGATGGTGCTAATGGTGCCGAAATCTTGAGCGGCGGAGACCTCCTGGCTGTGGTGAGTTGGACTCAAGCTAGCACTCTGATCGACAATCTCGATCAGGTGTTTGTCTAGGATTTTTCTGCAAGCCTCCGGTAGAGCAAAGCTTGCCGGAGCATAAAATCATTACTTGATGAGCATAGTGCGTCTGAGTGAACTCAGGCGCATTTTTGATCAGGGTTAGTCTGCCTAGACTTTTGTTAAGAAATATTAAAAAAGTCTGCCCTTTGTAGAAAAAGGGCAGATTTAGTTTGATTAACCATTAGAGGCTGAAAAACACAGCAGTTTTTAGATACAGCCTCAGACACCACCTCAGATGTAACTTCAGATACAGCCGAGGTGTGGGTTACATAGCAACTGACGATTCCTTATTAAGGAGGAAACATCAATGAATTCTACCAATAATATCACGGGAACAGCAGGTGATGATAACCTGTTTGGCACTGTCGGAAACGATTATATTAACGGTTTCGGTGGCAATGACACGATCTCTGGTAGTGAGGGAATTGATACCCTTATCGGTGGCAGTGGTAATGACCTGATCTACGGTGGTTCACAGCTGGATGTGATTAGCGGTGGTAGCGGTAACGATACCATCTTCGGCAGTGAGGGTGATAATGTAATCTATGGTGGTTCTGGTAATGACATCATCTATTCTGGCTCTGGCGATGATTACATTCGCAGTGGCAGTGGTTACGACACCCTGTGGCTAGGGGGTGGTGAGGATCGAATTGTCCTCGACACCGGCAATGGATATGATACCGTCAACAACTTCCAGCTTGGTCTAACTACCTTTGATGTTGCCAATCCTAATCAGGTGAGCATCGTTGATGGTCAGGATGGTGCTGAAATCTTTAGCGGCGGAGACCTCCTGGCTGTGGTGAGTTCGACTCAAGCTAGTACTCTCTACGACAATTTCAATGACGTGTTTGTCTAGGGTTTTTCTACAAGCCTCTGGTAAAGCAAAGCTTGCCGGAGCATAAAATCATGATTTGATTAGCATAGTGCGTCTGAGTTAACTCAGGCGCATTTTTGATGAGGGTTTTTCTCCCCAGGGATTTTATTAAGAACTATTACAAAAATGGCGTTTTTTCATAAAAATGGAAAATTTAACTTGATTAACTATTAGAGGCTGAAAAACACAGCAGTTTTCAGATACAACCTCAGATACTACCCAGGTGTGCATTACATAGCAACTGACAATTCATTAATTACGGAGCAAACATCAATGGTTTCTAATGATAACTTTGCAGACCGGGTATTCTTAAACGGTACATCAGTTAGTACCACAGGCACTAACGTCGGTTTCACTGGGGAGCCAGGTGAGCCGAATCATGCACGATTTGACCCCCAGTTGAATTCTGCGTGGTGGTCTTGGACAGCTCCCGCTGATGGTATCGTGACCATTGACACTTTTGGGAGTAACTACGACACTACCCTAGCAGTCTACACCGGTTCAGCAGTTAACAGCTTAACAGAGATTGACAGTAATGATGACAGCTTTAGCTTGAACAATAACATTTTTACTTTTCAAAGCGCAGTTCAATTTACTGTTAACGCTGGTACAACCTACCAAATTGCTGTTGATGGCTTTTTCTCCAGCACAGGCTTAATTGATCTCAACATCAACTTAGATATTGACGACAATCTTATTTTGGGAACATCAAACGATGATACCCTGTTCGGCACTGTCGAAAACGATCAGATTGAGGGTTTGGCTGGCAATGACACAATCTTTGGTAGTGAGGGAATTAATACCCTTCTCGGCGGTGATGGTAATGACGTGATCTACGGTGGTTCACAGCTGGATGTGATTCGCGGTGGTAGCGGTAACGATACCATTTTCGCCAGTGAGGGTAATAATGAAATCTTTGGTGGTTCTGGTGATGACGTCATCTATTCTGGCTCTGGGGATGATTTCATTAATAGTGGTACTGGTAACGACACCCTTTTCCTAGGGGGTGGTGAGGATATAATTGTCCTCGAAAGCGGCAATGGCTTTGATACTATCAACAACTTCCAGCTTGGTCTAACTACCTTTGATGTTGCCAATCCTAATCAGCTGAGCATCGTGGATGGTAATAATGGTGCCGAAATCTCGAGCGGCGGAAACCTCCTGGCTGTGGTGAGTTCGACTCAAGCTAGCACTCTCAACGACAATTTCGATCAGGTGTTTGTCTAGGGTTTTTCTGTAAGCCTGCGGTAGAGCAAAGCTTGCCGGAGCATAAAATAATTTTTTGGCATAATTATTGTTAGATGAGGAGAGGAAGATCACAGAATTATAACTTCGGTGATCTTCCCCCTCTTGCCCTTGTTGCGATTCTCACCAATGAATGATATTATATCGGGATGATTAGTGATAAAAAACCATCTCCGATTCAACCTTACTCCTTTCCTTCAGCATAGCTGCCTTACTTTTTGCCCGTGCGCGAATCACAATATTATACCAGATATAGCATTTCCAAATGAATGGTAAAAAAAGATCACAGTTCTTTCCATTCCCAAAAATTACTATATACTTTCTTGTCTCTTGCCTCTTGCCTCTTGCCTTTTGCCTTTCTCAAGGTAGACTATGTTCACAACTGAAATAAAAATGCTATATCAACGCCACAACCTCTTAATTTCCTGCCAAATTTGTGATTGTCCTAACTGAGTATTCGGATGAGTTAACACTCCCTGACTGGGACTAAATAAAAATGCCAGCATAAATAAACCAAAAGCTACTAAAACAATTGCTGGTCCAGAAGGCAGATTAAAAAAATAACTCAGGTACATACCAGTAATACTAGCTACTACCCCAAGGGCTGAACCCAAAATCATCATCTGGTGTAACCGATTGACTAATAAATAAGCTGTTGCTCCTGGTGTGATTAACATGGCTAGCACCAAGATCACTCCAACTCCTTTGAGGCTAGCGACAATGGTCAAGGCAATCAAGATCATCAGACCAAAGTTCAGCAAGTTGGTTGGTAAACCTGCTGCTTTTGCCCCTAATGGGTCAAAGGTATAATACATTAATTCTTTGTACAGCAGGAGAATGATTGATAGTACAATCGCGGTGATAATGGCTGTATTGATGACTTCTTCATTGGTGACACTCAAAATATTGCCGAATAGGAAGTGATTGAGGTCAATTTTGTTATCTTTCTGCATCACCGTAATTAAGGTGATGCCTAGGGCAAAGAAAGCGGAAAACACAATCCCCATAGCGGCATCTTCTTTAATTTGCGATCGCGTCCGGATCCAAGTAATCACCACAGTGCTAACCACTCCAGCAATAAACGCTCCCACAAAAATGTCAGCACCGATCATAAATGCGATCGCTAATCCCGGTAGTACAGAATGACTGATAGCATCTCCGAGTAACGCAAGTCGCTGTACCATGAGGTAGCTACCAACTGCCGCACAAACGATGCCCACTAAAACCGCAGTAATTAGCGATCGCTGCATAAACCCATAGTGCAACGGCTCAATTAAAACCTCTAACATATAGCATTTTTAGGTGATTTGTGAACATACTCCTTCAGGAAAGGCAAGAGGCAAGAGGCAAGAGGCAAGAGTTAATCAAGCATAGAATAATTTTCGGTAATATCTTGTGCATTTAAAGTGTATATTAGTGAAATCAAATAAAAAAAATAGAGCCCAGTCCCCTTTTGCCTTTTGCCTTTTGCCTTTTGCCTTTTGCCTTTTGCCTTTTGCCTTTTGCCTTTTGCCTTTTGCCTTTTGCCTTTTGCCTTTTGCCTTTTGCCTTTTGCCTTTTGCCTTTTGCCTTTTGCCTTTTGCCTTTTGCCTTTTGCCTTTTGCCTTTTGCCTTTTGCCTTTTGCCTTTTGCCTTTTGCCTTTTGCCTTTTGCCTTTTGCCTTCTTTCACTTTACAGCAACTGGATCTAACCAAAAAACGACTTGACCACCATAAGCCTGTTGCATATTAGCTGCACTCAATACCTCTTGCCTAGAGCCACTAGCAATTAACTCCCGATTCAACAAAATCAAATCATCAAAATGAGTCATCGCTTCTCCCAAATCATGGTGAACTACTAGCACAATTTTTCCGGCATCGGCGAGTTGATGGAGGATAGTAAAAATTACAGCTTCAGTTTTTTTGTCAATACCAGCCATCGGTTCATCAAAACAGAATATATCTGCTTGTTCAGCTAATGCTTTAGCGAGAAAAACCCGTTGCTGCTGTCCTCCCGATAGCTGTCCAATCGGACGATTGCGGTAATCACTCATGCCAACTTGTTCAATTGCATCTGCTGCGATCCGCCGGGATACCGTAGAAAAGCGACGAAACCATCCTGTTTTGCGGACTCTACCCATTAGCACAACATCCCAGACAGTCGCGGGATAAGTCCAGTCAATTTGCGTCCGCTGTGGCATATAAGCCACATTTTCTAACTGTTCTATCAAGGGTTTTCCCTGATACATAGCTTTGCCTGTGGCAGTGGGAACTAACCCCAGCATGGCTTTCATCAAAGTACTTTTCCCTGCACCATTAGGACCAATAATTCCGGTTAATCGTCCTGGTTTGATCTCACAGTTGATATCCCTGAGTGCTTCTACTAGGCGGTAGTGTACACCCAGTTGCCTCAGGGTAATGGTTCCTGTCTGGGACAGATTGCTATATCCAGCTTGGTGTTTCCTCTTAGGAGAAGCAAGGTGATGAACCGAGGCAGCATCTGGCATAGAGGGTTCCGGAAACAAAAAATGAAACAAATATGAAAATAGTTTACCATGAAAAATGAAAAGAATATGATAAGACTTATGCTGCAAACCCAGTTTCTTAGGCATGTAGCGCCTTCATGAGGGGGTTTCCACGCCAGTTGCTCATGGCGCATGGGTCTGTGTGGGTCACCTGCGTCCGCACTGCTGTTTGCCCTGTGGAACGCCAGTCGCTCATGGGGGGAACCCCCAAGACCGGGCTGGATCGCTGTTTCAATCCCCTGAATTCCTTCGTGGGGTATTTTTGAATTTTGAATTGATAATTTTGAATTGGAGCAAAGCGGTTGAGAATAATTACTCAGTCCCAGACTAGAAAGCCCCAATGGTGGCTAACAGTAGTAATCATTTTAGGAGTCTGGATAAGTGGGTGTGATACCACCGGAACAAAGCAGAGTGGTATTGATGGCGATGATAAGCCGAATGTAGTTACCACTAGCACTATCATTACTGACTGGACGAAACAAGTAGGAGGAGATGAAATTGAACTGACGGGTATCCTAAAACCGGGAGCAGATCCCCATGTCTATGAGCCAGTCCCAGCAGATACTATAGCGTTGGAACAAGCAAATCTGATTTTCTACAATGGCTACAATCTAGAACCAGCACTGATTAAGCTGATTAAGTCTGCTGGGGTTAAGGTCAAGAGCTTTGCGGTTGGGGAAGTGGTGTCACCCTTGGATTTTGAATACGAAGGAAAGAAGGAACCGGATCCTCATGTTTGGGGGGATGCTAAAAATGCGATCGCAATGGTCAATGCCATTCGGGATCAGTTGATTGAACTCTCACCAGAGGACAAGGAAGAATTTACCAAGAATGCAGCACAGCTAACTGCTGAATTGAAAAAGCTTGATGGTTGGATTATCCAGCAGATTCAAACTATTCCTCAGAAGCACCGCTACCTAGTCACAACTCATGATGCTTTTCAATATTATGCTCGTGCCTATGGCATACCAGTGGCTGGAACCTTAATTGGCATGAATACTGAGGAACAACCCAGTGCTCAGACTGTCAAGGGTTTGGCAGACGCTATCAAAAAAATTGGGGTTCCGGTGATTTTTGCCGAAACCACGATTAACCCAGCTTTGATCAACACTGTGGCCCAGGAAGCTGGAGTGAAGTTAGCGCCACAAGAATTATACTCTGATTCCTTAGGTGTACCAGGTAGTGAAGCTGATACTTACATTAAAATGTTAATCACTAATACTCACACAGTTGTGGAAGCCTTAGGAGGCAACTATCAAACGTTTAATCCAGTTGAGTAATGTACTTGACTAATGCAGTTTACTATTTGCCAGAGACTTGTTTAAGTTTTCAATCATTTAAGCAATCAATGAACTCTGCTCCACATCTATCATCCTAAAATAAAGTACCTGTTCATTAATTTCAAGATTATTGATCATCTTCACAGTAGCCAGTAAACCTTCACTAATCAGTTCGCTCTTGACTTCACCGTATTCCGTCTGCAAGATAATATTTTTTTCCCGGTCATCATTGGAGACATTATTAGGATCTGTCCAGGTTCCTTCTCCTCCTATTTGGGTTACGGCTACCATGAAGTCTATAACGTGGAATTTATGCTCTGGTACGATCAGCGTCAACAGTTCCCGTTCTACTCGATCAAATCGAACATTGGTATCTTCATCCCCAAAGAGCAGTGCGTAAAATACATCTTTAGCTTCAAGCAAAAGTTCGTTACCCTTACTACTCCTTTCGGTGTTAGTAATTAGGGCTGTCCCTTTTTGAGGGGGATTATTTAGGTATCCTTCTGCTTCAAGTTGCTCCCGATCTAGTCTCTTATACCTCTTGATAATTTGGGCTAGTTTGTCCTCATCAAGCTCTATCTTGGAGATGCGTTCAAGTCTAGCCCGGTGTTTTCTTTCTTTATCTTCTAACGCTAGAGCTAGCTTCTGGGTAGTTGGCGGTTGTATCCCACAGACCAATTGGTTGTCTCGGCTCAAGGTTAATGAGATGATCTGCTCTACTAACCACTCTTTATCCTGGTTCATCAGCATTTTGCGCAACCGCTCACTGAATTCGTCAGATAACTCTGTCTTGATTTGGTCGATTAATTTTTTAAGGGTTGTCACGGTCACTCTCCTTCTATGCTGTAGTCACCCATTTAACTGGCCTATACCAAGTGCCGGTCAAAGTAGTAATTTACTGATAGGATTACCGTTGCTGTTGACTAGTATTTGACTAGTATTTGACTATTAATAGTTAACATTTAACCCTCAACGGTCAACCTTAAACATAGTTACCCCAAGGAATGCAACATGGTATTACTTAATATTTTGGCTTGAAAAATTAGAAATTGGGAATTGGCTGGACAAGATTCAATAGAAGAAATGTGCTATAAGTTACCAAATTACAAAAAACTAAGCTATTAAACCGGTAACTTGTACATTCAAGTATATGGAGCAGATGGAGTAACGGATGGATTAGGGGATGTTTTGACGCTGATTCCCTTAAAACTCTCTTTATTATTGCCTTTTGCCAATAGCCATGCATGCCTTTTGCCTTAAAAGGATAAGCAATGTCGCTCACTCGTAATGAGAATTGCTATAAATACAATGGTCATATCTATCGATTAATTAGGTCTTGCAACCGTTGCTCATCTTTAATCATGTCAAAATCCGCCTCAATATTAATAAGATACTTAAGTCTATCATTCAAACTCATCGCTTGTTCTAGACTGGCAATTGCTGAGTCAATCTCACCGTTTAAGGCATAATAACAAGCTTGGTTGTAGTAAAGATTAGATGAATTTGATTTTAGCTGCCGTACTCTTTCCAAACTGTCCCAGGCTTCTTCATAGCGACCAAGTTTGATCAAGGCATAGGCTCTATGGTTCCAAGCATGATGAAAATCTGGGTTGATCTGAATAACCTGATCATAGGAAATCAGTGCTTCTTCATAGTGTTCCATGTATCTGAGAGTATAACCTTGTCCAAACCAACTCCTAAAGTTGTTCGGATTAATTTTAATCGCCTCGGCATGGGCAGCGAGGGATTCTTCATATCGCTTTAATCTCTGCAGGGCTTGGCCTTTTCCTGACCAAGCCACATCGGAATCTGGCTGGAGCTGAAGCGCTTTTTCATAGGATGCGATCGCATCTTCATAGCGATTTTCAATCCAGAGAGCGTGCCCTTGATTGATATAGTCATCAACCGTTAAATAAAGCTGGGGATTGGCAGACTTTAACGACTCCAGCTGTTTAGTTAGCTCTTCCAGTTTTTGTTGGACTTCTGGAGCAACAAATTCTTCTTGGATAATGGACGGAGTAATTCGAGAAATTTCGTTAAAAATCTGCTCTTTCTCATGTTGAGCAGCCACAACTAGATGCTGGAGTTGAGAAACTAAATCAGATTTAAGGGTTTCCAGCTCCTGCTTGAAAGCTTCAACTTGTCGTTTTAATTCCGTAGTGACTTCAGCATCAATTTGCTCTTTTATTTTTTGTTCAGCTTCTTCTTGGAATTGCTTTTGCGTCTCAGACACTAATTGGTTGATGATGCTACGACGTAGCAAGAGCACTGCCAGACTAGTAACAATAGGCATGGCAATTAGTACTGTAATTAAAAGGTTGAGCAGGTTAATCGTCCAGTCAAAGGTTCGATGAACTTCCGATTGGATATGATTGCGAATTGTATAACTTTTCTCTAGATGATCATTAATTAACCTTTCCACTTCCTCGCGTTGTTGGTTGGACAGTAGTGGAGTCGGTGGTGTAGCGTTAGGAAATGATGAATTAGGTTGAGCAATTGCCCCCTCAACTGATAGCAGTAAAGTAGCCAAAGTAATAGCAAGGTTAGGCTTGATTTTCATAACCACTGATATCAAGTATTGCCAATCCGAATGAACTGTGTTTTCATAATTGAGCGACAAGTAATGTAAGCATTCAGCCGTCAGCCTAAGGCTCACGCTGCGCGAACAGCCGTCAGCCGTCAGCCGTCAGTGGTCAGTGGTCAGCTTATTTTATTCAAAAGTACCGATTGCGCTACGCGCACGCTGCGCGAACACTAGCGTGGCCATTTCCGTAGCTTGGCCTTTGGCTGATAGCTGATAGCTGATAGCTGATAGCTGATAGCTGATAGCTGATAGCTGAATGCTTACCAAGTAATTACATTTTATATACGAGCGCAAACATTTCGGATGCTAGGCAGTACAATTTGGATCTTATTGATGGGCTTTTTTGGGGGTCAATTTGCCCGTCGGTTGGGAGCACCTCCTTTGATTGGCATGATTGTGGTGGGTATCCTGATCGGACCAGAAGTGGGGGATGCGATCGCACCACAAGTCCTAGTTATTGCTGATGACCTACGCACCTTCGCAGTTATGGTCATTTTAATGCGGGCAGGACTGGGATTGGATATTGAGAAACTCATGGCACAAGGAACTGTTGCGGTAAGGTTAGGCTTTTTGCCCGCCATCACCGAAGCGATCGCAGTAGCTGTTGCTGCCATGATACTGTTTAATTTCGATTTTCCCACTGGATTACTCCTAGGCTGTGTAGTCGGAGCAGAATCCCCCGCCGTGATTGTGCCAGGAATGCTGCGACTCAAGAGTTTAGGCTGGGGCGTAGCTAAAGGGATACCAGATGTGATTCTAACTGGGAGTGCCTTATCCGATGTCCTAGTATTGCTACTCTTCAGTTTGATGGTGAATTTCTTGGCACAGGGAACAATCAACAGTAATGCTCTCCAGTTCCTGCCCCTGCAAGTTCTGATCCAGGTCGCCCTTGGTGTCTTAATTGGATATATCGCTGCTCAGTTAATTATTTTCCTATTAACCAAACAAAAGTGGACCGAAACTATCGTCCAAGATACCTTAATTACCGCAGCACTTGCCTTATTGTTGGTAGTGTTAGCTAAAACTATGCCATACTTTTCTGGCTATTTAGCCACCATGGCAATGGGATTTTTCCTAATAGAATTAGACCCTCCCTTAGCACGACGCTTGCGGGTGGAATTTAACCATCTATGGGTAGTAGCAGAAATTCTTCTATTTGTCTTGATGGGAGCCAGTATTCAACTGCGGGTATTAGAAACAACCCTGTTACCTGGCATTGTAATCCTCGCAATTGGGTTATTTATCGGTCGGATGGTCGGGTGGTATCTCTCCACATTGGGGAGTAATTGGACTTGGCGAGAGAAACTGTTTTTGTTACCCGGAAACTCCGCAAAAGCCACAGTACAAGCAGCGATTGGTGGTATTCCCTTGAGTCAAGGGCTAGAAGGAGGTCAGACAATTTTAGCGATCGCAGCCCTCTCAATTTTGATTACCGCACCCCTAGGGGCTTGGGCAATTCCCACCTTTGCCCCTAAACTCTTATCCCAAGACCCTGTAGACCCCACCAAGGTAAGCGTTGCGTCTCATACTCTCCTACTAGCCGCTGTCGATACCTCTAGTTTAGCCACCCAGGTATTAACTAAAGTAGCAGATTTAGCAAGACGAAGTAATGGGGAAGTTATTGTTTTACATGTGATCACCACATCAAATCAGCCAGAAGTCAAGCAGTTACAGAACCAAACCAAACGCTTGCTCTTGGATATTAGGCATCAGTTTATTACCGTAACCGGTTCGATTCCCGAAGAAATTGTTCGCATAGCCCAAGAGCATCAAGTAACAGATATAGTGATCGGAAAACGGGGACATCAACCCTGGCAGCAAGTGCTGGTCGGTTCCGTATCTCAGGCAGTGTTAGAAACCAGTCCAATTCCAGTAATTTTGGTTGAAGAATTAGAACGAACCAAAGTAACTTATCCTAGCAAATAACAATTATTGTAGTGCTCGAAATGCTATCAGGTGCTAGGCTTTAATAAGGACTAAAACCTAACACCTAAAAGCTAACACCTAAAATCTAACATCTTGCTCTAACCCTAAAAACTAAATTAACAGGGTATTAGTACTTAAGCTATCAGCTATCAGCTAATGCGCGTAGCGCAATCGGTGATTTTGAATAAAATAAGCTGACCGCTGACGGCTGACTGCTGAATACTTACATTAGTACCGCTCCCAATAAGGCTGAAAACCTCGCCGTTTCAGAATATCCACCTCCAGCCGCAGGATGCGATTATCGAGCTTAGAATTAGCTCTCCCTGTAGACTCTTTCTCTTCCGAGTTGAGTCCTTCAAACCGTTGGAGGGCTGTAAACGGAAAATCTTGGGCAACACTTAATTCAGCCAAGTTTTGGCGAGCCGATAAATTCTTTGGCTCCAGTTCTAGTATCTGTTTATAAAACCCCGTTGCCTTAGCATAGTGCTGTTGAGTAAAGCTAATCCCTGCCAATGCTAGTAAGGCACCAATGTTATCAGACTCCCGTTCCAAAATTTCTTCGTAAGCGTTGCTAGCTAATCGCAAATCTCTCAATCCCATAGCCAATTCTCCCTGCACAAAATAGGCATCAATATTATCAGGATTACCGGCAATCCACTCAGCTATTTCAGCTTTAGCTAACTTAGGCTCTCGCTGTGCTAAAACCTGTAGTCGTCGCAATTGTACAGGAGCATTATCTGGTGAGACCTCTAGTAGAGTAATGTACAGGGTTTCTCGTGCTGGGTCAGCAGGCAAAGCACCCACTAAACTCAACAATTCCGGCGGTGGATCAATAGAAGGCTGAGTCTGTAGCCATTGATTGAGTACCCCTTCCGCTTCCTGTTGGTCAATACCTTTAGTTTGATATGCCACACTAGTACGCCCCAGCTGGGCTAATAAATCATTGGGATCGCGAGATACCAGCTGGTCATAGATAACCAGAGCTTTCTGTGGATCACCTTGGGCAATATAGATTCCCGCTAACCCCCGCAAAGCACCATTGAACAAATTATTATTTGGATTACTCTGAATAATTCTCTGATACCGCTGGATACTAGCATTGAGATTTCCCTGGCGACGGTCAATATCTGCTAGCAATAATTCCGTACTCTGGTCAGATCCACCAGTAGACGTTGCCCTGTAACTATCAATCGCACTTGTTGCCTGGGCTAGTCGATTCTGCTTTATCAAAATCTGAGCAACACGGAAATGCAAAAAGGGTACATCTACCCCTGTAGCCAGCAAATCTTGGTAAACACTCAGCAGTTCTGGGTCAGGAGGGTCTAGACGCAACAAAGCTTGGGCTAAATCTCGCTGCTGAGCTGGTTCACTCGGTAGGGTTTGGGTTATCTCAAGCAGCCGCTGTCGCCGTTGAGTTCGGGATAACTGACCCAATTTACCTTCTAGAATAATCTGCTTCACCAACAAGCTTTGGTTATTCGACTTCACCAACAAGCTTTGGTTATTCGACTGCTCCTCGGTCAACTGCTGATAAAGCCGTAGAGCTGATGCCCACTGGCTTGGTACCTCACTCATCACATCAGCCACTTCCCTGACTAAAGCAAAAGATGGCTTTGGTGTTGAGGCCAGTACCTGACGGTAGAGAGTAACCGCGTCTTCGGTTAGGTCAGAGCGACTCTCACGACGACCAATTTCTGAAAGGGCTCGGGCTAAGGGTAAAGCCGCCTCATCCCTCCCTCGCAACGGTTCTAGGACAGACAAAGCTTCTGTCAGTTGCCCAGAGGCTTGATAAGCTTGAGCTAAATCAGCCCGTAGATAGCTATCATTGCCATAGAATTGGGAAAATTGATTCAGCTGAGCTTCCAATACCTTTACCGCCTGAGCAGGATTGCCAGTTTCTCGTAGAGCCAGAGCATAGGCTCCCGCTGCATTTCCCGGAATTGGCTTACCGCTAGCTTGGTAACGATCAAATAGCTCTAGCCCTTGCTGATAGTCACCACTATAGGTATAGATTTGAGCAGCACCAACAATGATTTCTGGTGTCGGATTGCTCTCCAGCACAATTTCATAATCATCTAGGGCTTCCGGAAAACGACCTTGGTAGCCAAGCAGTAAAGCCCGCTGAGCACGAGCACCAGTATCATTAGGAGTTAGGTTTAATAAAGTCGTTAAGGCTTCAATCCCATCCGCCTGCCATTCAGCACGATAACCTCCCAATTCTCCTACCGCTTCCAGAGCCTCTTTATTGTTTGGGTCGATGGCTAGGACTTGTTGATAAGCAGCCCAAGCATCTGCATCTCGCCCTGCTCGCTGATACGCTATCGCTAGACCTAACCTCCCTTCCTTCGATTGGGGAGAGCCTTTTAGAGCTTGTTCAAAGGTTGCGATCGCATTATCCACCCATCCTTTATTTAACAGAGAGTAACCTCGGCGTACTGCAGAAGTAACTTGTGCTTGGAGCGCTGGTACCACCGATTCAACTGGGCTGAAGATTAATACTCCTGCTAACCCAAAAACCATCAAAAAGATCCACCAACGCTGCCAGTGGAAATTTTTTTTGCCAAGAGAATTGTTATTCATTGGTCAAAAGCATGAAGTATGAAGAATGAAGTATGAACTATCAAGGATGAAGGATAAACTATCAAGGATGAACTATCAAGGATGAACTATCAAGGATGAACTATCAAGGATGAATCAGTGTCTATGTTCTATCTATCTCAGCAATTCTATTGGTGAGTAGCTTTACCCATTACTCATTACTCAGCACTGACGCACTCAGCACTGACGCACTCAGCACTGACGCACTCAGCACTCAATCCCAGAGATCACTCACATCAAAATCAGCCCTGACTCGAACACCAAGAATTGTATCTGAAAACTCATCTCGTCCTTGCAAAGTCACACCTGCACGCACATTAGGTGAAACACGCACGTCATAGAACAATTCCCAAACATCTGGTACTTTATTACCTTGGTCCCGGCGCAAGTCATCATTAGACAATTGCCGACCATAGCCAAGCCCTAGTCGGTCATCATCCATAAACAAATCTAAGAGGTTCAGACCGACACTGTAGGTATCCCCGCTTTCATCTAAATCAAGATTTTCGTACCAACCATAGCGCCCAAACAGTCCCATCTTGAGAGCAGGAATATATAGTTCTCCATTAATCCCGTAAGCTTCTTCGCGGTCAGAGGACTTCGGACCAAACTCGTTATCCCCTCGGTTCAAAGAAAAAATTTCCTGGAATCCATCTTTCTGAGCATCCCGAGCCGATAGGTAAGTTCCCCGAATGATTGCTGTACCTACCCGGAAAGCTAGCTCTGAAGAAAACCCATCAAACGCAAAATCATCCAGGTCTCGGTCTGAAGAAAAGCCCGCAGCTCTTACTTCCAGGTTGTCGGTTAAATTCCAGTTGAGCAGCACCCCCGGACGGGACGCTATACCTGCTGCTGCCAGAGCAGGATTCGTCTGAAACACCGGGTTAAAGAAATGGGTCGTACTATCTTTAGCAAAGCTATTGCGGTCAAAATAAGATGTCAAATCCATTAGACCAACCACAAAGCGCAGATTAGAATAGCTAGGCACAGAAGTCGTAAAGTAAAGTTCATTGAGACTTAATCCCGTTTCTTCGGTGTCGGAAAAGCCATCCCCAGTGGTGAGATCAACTGTGGCACCAAACAAAGCATGGGGAGAAAGGGGATAAGTTCCTTGCAGCCGTAGTCTCGCTGATGTGTCTACCTGATTCAGAAAGGCACCTTGTACGTTTAGGGTCGGAGCTAACGGATTATCATCCTTAGGCTCAATCTCTGGAATTAATGGACGCTCTGGTGCTTCCTCAAAGTTGGTTTGTGCCAGCTTCTTAGGCTCAATCGATACCCAATCATCTTCACTGGGGTAGAAGCTCTTAGGGTCATATTGCTTGGATAAACCTACAGTCCTATCAAAGTACCTCAGGCAGCTTCCGTTTGTGTAGCCACAACCAAATTCTTGTCCGCTACTAACCGAGTAGTATTGGCTGTTAGGGTTTGCTTGAAACCTAGCCCTCATCCTCCTGCATGAATCCTTAACAGCCCAGTCCTCCTGGGCCTTTTCAGACAAATTGGTAGAGTTGAACCTGTCCAGCCGGTCTTGGTCTGTGTTGCTCCAGACATTATTCTGTGATGGTTTCGACGTTTCGCTCTTAGGGCTAAGAGGTTTTTCCGAAACAATTTGATCCGGAAGACTAGGACATAGCCCCGAAAAATGAGCATGGGCTGGTTCTGTTTTCAGACTAGCAACACCTAACAAGAGTGATAGGGTGATCGGGGCTATAAAACCCCATTTGGCTAAGGGGGAAGTCGAGCCAATGGATAATAAGTAACTTAGCTCAACGGAACGCTTTGAGGCGCTCATGCTTGGTTGATTATTAGTATCAATAGCAATAGGGATTTGATTTATGTCTCTCATGAGCACCACAATCAATGAAATATAACTGTGCTTAGTTAACATTTATGGCCAATAAATGTTTTACCAGCCGAGAAAAGCTGCTCCGGTTTTTTTTTTATTGGGGCTAATTATATCATATAATTACGCTTGATTAATTTGTTCAAAGTCTTAGGTTTAATCCGATATCACAAGGTTGGTCAATTTATGAATGTTATTGAATACCAAGGCTACTATACTTAATGTCACTCTCAAATTAATACAACCAAAAAAAAATCCGAATTACCTATTAGGGGATAGTTCAAGCAAAATTATTCATCATCTAAATAATATAAAGAGTTTAAATAGTTGGATCAAACCATAACAAAAAAAATCTAAATGAATAAAAATTAACCATGCCAAGCCTTAACATTAATCATCAATAAATTTTACCAAAATTAAATTTTATTTGTTAAAATTTAATTTAATCACAATTTTATGCAACTATCGACTATGCACAAAACCTTTATTTTTATTTGGACAAAAAAAATAGTCAAACAAAATATGACCCATTTGTTAAAAGGGGTATTTAGCATCTTTATACTCTTACTATTAAGTAATGGATGCACCCAGCTTCCATTACCAGGACGGCAATTAACTAATCGATTAATCGGTCAATCTTCCAAAGCAATTTTTCAGCTTAGGGTGACCAAATCAGACCGTCCGGGGATCTACACCGTAGCAGGAACCACGAATCTTCCCGAGGAAATTCCCATCACGGTAGCAGCAATTCGCTATTTGCACCCTAATCAACAGCTCTCTTTCAACAGAGACGCAAATTTTATCTATTCAATTCTGGCTTATCAAAATGTCGATGTAAAGAAGGGAAGATGGCAGACCGACTTGAAACTATGGCAAATTGCACCAGACGGTCAGTTTCAAGAAGTCTGGCAAATGGATCAGTCCAAACTTGGGTTATCACTAAAACCAACAGAGGAAGTAACCTTTGTAGCCACCCTCGCCCCCAAAGAGTCCCTCTGGGAACTAGAACAGCAGTTAAAGAAGCAGCGAATAACCCTAGCAAGCAGCCTGATCAACAATACATCGGATGGTCAACGGTATGTCCAGGCACGTCAAATTCTGTCCGTTGCCTTACCCACCGGTCAGACCAAACCACCTGAACCTAGACCTGAGGATATTAATGATGGCTGGGGCAAGCGGTATCTGCTGCTACCAGAACCACCAATTATTTATAAACTTGACAAGCCTAGTCAACGTCGAATCGATGCTCCCCTTTCAACTCCTGAGTTTTTACAATGATATCTCGTTTAAGGAGTAATGGAGTAATGGAGTGATGGAGTGATGGAGTGATTACTCCATCACTCCGTTCTTGTGCTTGGACAAAAGATATTGTGGAAAGGGAATTTTCCTCACCCGTTCATCCCCTCATCTGTTCATCCCCTCACCCCTTGAGAGTACTGATACTAATATCCCCCATCACAACACACTGGCAAGCTAGACGTGCATGAGGATTGTCTGGAGCTAACACATCAAGCAAATCCTGCTCATCAGCTGTGATAGGTGACAGGTTTTCAATGCCCCTGACTACCTCGATTAGACAGGTGCCACAGGATGCTTCCCGACAACCAAAAAGTAGGGAAATGGGATGCTCATCGCAGATCTCAGCTAGGTTTTGGTTAGGTTCGACCTCAAGGGTTTTTTGATCGTCTTCAACGTGAATACTCACCATAGCAACAATTTGGGTATCTCATTTATAACATTACTGGAGCAGGAGCTGGGACAAGTTTGACCTAACGCTTAACCGATCTCGAGAACTGCTTAAACTCTCGAATGTTATTTGCGACAGCTTTTTCAACTGAACCGGATGAAGCCATCAGACGCATCTCGCGATTAACAGGTGACAGATAGTCTAGACCTTCGAGAAACTTGCGGATATCCGATAGAAGACGCTGATAATATTTAGCTGTCACATGTAAGCCTTCATTTTCCTGACAGAAACACTTCTCCATCATCAGTAATGCTTCTTGGTTAGACATGCCAAATAGAGGTGTTTGCAAGAGCTTATACACCATAGGCATAAAATTGCTAGCACAGGTACCAGGGACGGTAGTAGATAGCCCATTAAATACATCGATTTGTAACCTGTAGACCGCTTGGTTAGCAAGGTACTTCTCCCAGATGTTTGGCTTAGGGAAATCCTTATAGATTTCGTGGGACATTAACTGAGACGTTGCGGTGTGAAAACTTTCGTCAAGTAGATGATAACGAGAAACTGCTGTTGGAGCGGGAATAAAATCACGCTTTTTCTCTAATTTCTTATAAAACTGGGAAAAAGTATATTCCCTATTTTTGAGATGTAAATTGCCGATGCCACGGGCAGTATAGTACTGGCTCGCTAGAAAAGGAGAATTACTGATACTGATGGTGTACACATGCATTCCCAAAGGAGAGCTTGTACGTCCACCCATCCCTTTGAAGGGAGATAATGTCTTATCCATTTCCTGAGGTTTGGTTGACCTAGGACAGTGAAAAACTGTTTCGCCCAATAGGGCTATCTCTGTCTTATTCCCAATGTTGTTAAAGGCACGAACATGGTAACGTTCTTGATTAGTTTCAACGTCTAGCGTATGGCAGATAACTTCGTAATCATCAAAGGGAAAGAAGGCATTTGCTGTCACTTCATTGAATAAGATTGTATTAGTTTCAGTAGCAGCAATTAAATAGTAATCCAAAGCCCAAAATAGATGGTTAAGAGCTTTTTTTTGCGAGGGTGAAGCCGCTTCATAGAGGGGGCTACCGTACAGGATTGAAAGCTCTGGCTCACCCCAGTAATAATCGCTATTGCTGCTATAGTCAAAGTTTTTAGACAACTGGTCCATCTTTTCGGTGTAATCCGAATCAGTATTCCGCCGATAATTAATATCCATCAGCTTAAGATTCTTGCGGCCATGGACAACTTGTTCTGATGGAGTTGAAAATTGACTTCCTTTTTCTGGTGCTTTATGGGTTTTTAGCATGATATTATCCTTAGGACAAAATTTACGTAATCTACGTAATCTATAAGTTAGATGGTGTACGGTACTGTGCGGTAGTGTTTAGAGTCAACCTTGTTTTTAGTAATGGTTAATGGCTCGGGAGTAATCACAATTACCAATGACCCATTACCAAGCTTGACAATATCAATAATTAAAAATTAACAAGTTAGGAAAGAGTAACTGGGCGATACTGACTGTAGTAATCTGGCATTTGGAGTCCTTGAATTTTCAAACTTTGTATTCGGTGTAAAAATGCAGCCCCATTCATGATGTGGTGAGCCACATCAACCACACTGCGATTATTTGGAGCAGCGAGGTAAGACCCTTGCACCCAGTTATTAAAGCTGCCCATTGCAGGTCCGCACCAAATCTGATAATCGATTTCTCTGCCTTTCTCCCCTGACTTCGACCAACGAGATGACAATCCTAGGTACCAGCGGAAAATCAGAGCCATTTTCACCTTAGGATTATTGGCAGCTTGTTTTATTTTATCAGGATTTCGTTGGGATATATAAGCTATTGTATCCTCCCAGATTGCTTCAATTTTTCTCTGGAAAATTTGTTTTTCCAGTTTTTCTCTTTCCTGGATCGGAATAGCTTCAATCGAGTCATAGCTTCTATATAACTCAAATAGTTTCTGGGCCCGTAGGGGGAAGAGGGTACCTTTTTTGAGGACTTGCAGTTTTACCCCCATTTCAAACATATCGGCTGCTGGAGCCATGGTGACATCAGTCATATCAGCTTTAGCCAACACTTCCTTAGTATGTTGAGAGGTTCCAGCTTCAAGGCAAGACTGATTAATAGAGCCAGTCATAACATAAGCCGCACCCATCATAAAAGCAGCTAAGGCTGATTGTGGCGTACCAATACCACCAGCAGCTCCAACTCGAATGGGGTTTTCATAACCATATTTTTCCTGAATTTCATCCCTCAAGTCCAAGATAGAAGGTAACAGACAAACCAAAGACCGATTATCTGTATGACCACCTGAATCAGCTTCTACGGTGATATCGTCTGCCATGGGAACTTTTTCTGCCAAAGTTGCCTGTAACTCACTGATTAATCCCTGGTCAACGAGTTTTTTAAGGATTTGTGTTGGAGCAGGCTGGATAAATTTTGCAGCAACTTCTCTTCTGGAGATTTTAGCAATAACTTTATTTTTGATTTCGATTTGATTAGCTGTATTGAGTCCTAATCCAGCAGCTCGATAATAAACAATGTTGGGAGTTAAGTCCAGAAATGCAGACGCTTCTACAGTTTTAACACCATAATTGAGATATAGATCAACAGCATGGCGTTCAATCGCCGGTTCACTGGGACTATGAATTAAATTAAAGGCGTAGGGACCTTGGGGTAAGGCTTGTTGAATACGATTAATAGCTGCTTCCAAGCGGGAAGGACTTAATCCGCCAGCACCAAATGAACTCAAAATTCTCTCTTTGCCGAGAGCAATGACCATGTCTTCAGATGCAATTCCACCAGCCATCGCTCCAGTAACATAGGCAGATTTTACCCCATGAAAGGATAAAAAACTGGGATCGCCTAACTGTTGAATTTGTATTGGTGGAACTGCCATCAGCAGTTCTACTTGAGAGCTCTTGCCATTTTCGGAAGGATACCAGTAGCCTTCTTGGGTTACGCCAATCTGTCCTTGGGATCTAACGATATAACAGGACTTATCTAAGTCTAGCAGTTTGGCCTTAATTCCTCGATCATCAAATGCTATCCCATCCAAAGACCCTTTCCAAACCTGATTTTGACCATAGAAACAATTTAAAAATCCGATTTTATTATCATTTTTATTATCTTTTTTGCTTAGAGGTGTATCTAAAGCATTCATTGGCTTATATCTAGTTTTAGTCATTATAATACAGCTGATTTTGTTAAATTAATTATTAGAGTTACCTGTCAAAACTGGGGAAAGTGCCAGTATAGACCGTACTGACCCTGGCGAAGGATATTGGTGAGACGCACGTTGGTGCCGCTGTAACCTGTGAAATTAACTGAGTCCACAGCTTGATTGGTAACTGCAATCTGTTCTGCCAATTCTGGCGAGAAACCCGCTGCCCGCACTAAGGTGCGGGTAAATTCGTAATGAAAGGTACTGTGTCCTTTGAGTCCGTTGCGGTAGAACTCGTTGTAGGCTTTTGTAGGTAACACCCAGCAGAGAATTAGCACGATGGTAGATACCCAAGTCAATAAAAATAGTGTTTTGCGCTTCATGTTTGGTTGATACACAATTATGATTCAGAATCAAGCAACTGCTTTGAAAAGGTTACTTGGTGCTGAATAATGTCGCTAATTTGCTTCAAGTATTCTTGTTGATTCATTAAAAAAGCAGCATGGTTTTTGGTGATGCGAGATGTATTATAACTCAGTTTTTGATACTGATTTTTGTGTAATTCGCTTAGGTTTACTCCCAGAAACAAATTGTTACTTTTTTTGTCTAATTCTAGACTGTAATTATTATTCTCCAGCGGCATTTTAATGGGCTGGCCATAGTTTAATGTTTCGGTGCTTGTAACGCTGTGATTGAAAGCACGGTTAGCAATATTTTCATGGTTTAGGACAGTACTTTGAAAGTTTGATGAAGTTACGGGTTCAGATGCTTTAAAATTGGGCAAAGTCTGTGGCTGTTCCCAAGTCTTATGAATTAGGACGTTTGATGATAGAGCTTCGGCTATTTCCTGGTTAGTATTGCTCAAAATGGTAGACTTAATCCGGCTCCCACCCAAGGTTATGGTTTTAACCATTGAGCGCCGTTGACCGGAATTTTCTGGTTCCTGAGTATACAGCGGGGACAAATCCAGAGACACTTGATGACTAACTAGCTTTGCCAAGGCTTTGACAATAGAGGTATAGTCGTTTGAACCTCTTTTATTGAGGGAAACTGTGACATGTTCCTTATGCTTGAGGTTTTCACCAATCCATCTAGAACAAGTACTGCCAGCGCCTACCTCCACAAATATCTTGGCTCCATCGTCGTAAACTTGATTAATTAGCCGAGGAAAATCGAGGGGCTGACAAAGACCCTTGGCCATAGCGTGACCAATGGCATGACTCTCAAGGGTAATGGGTTTGTACTCCGCTGCGGAATAAAAAATAGTTTCTGGTTGGCTACAGATAGGTAAACTGGTCAGTCTAGCAAGTTCATGGTATTCAGAAGCCATGGGGTCACAATGAATTACATTATTGCCAGGAGCACGGAAGGCATCGCATTTGAGAGTTTCAATCACCCTCCGACAAGCTTGAGGATCACCAGCAATAACCACTTCTTTTGGCGTATTGATCTGAGTAAGATAGACGCGATTTTCATGTTTGAGACATTCTACAACTTGGGATACCGGAGTCATCAGAACATAGGTACTCCAAATTTGTTTGTGCTGATCATCCTTGCCTTGGGGTAATCCCCAATACTCCCGAACTGCGTTTTTAGGACCAGACAGTCTTGTGCTAAATATAGGAGAGGAGCTTAAGGCATCAATAGCTTGATCATAGTTACTCCAGACGGACTGACCAATCATCATACTAAGTTCACCTACGCTGTACCCAAACGTAGATTGAGCCTGAACTTGGAAATAATCCCTCATAATTATGGTCAAGATTCCAACAAAGCCCATTCCAGATGTGACCATGGTATGGTAATCCTCTAACAGTTGCTGTTCAAGGACTTCGAGTTGCCTTCTTGATAAGGAATTTAAGCTCCTTGGATAAAGAAGTCTTTCCCTGAGGATCGAAGCTATATTGGCGACATGTTTATCTACCTCCTCGTAGAGTTTGGGAAATAGCTGAAAAAGATTCTGACCTAGTCCGATATAGGAATTGAAAGCACCAGGATAAACAAACGCAACGGTACCCCGTTTAGCCAGTGGTTTAGCTGTAAAATAGCTTCCCATAGGGGTTTGCCAGTCTTTACCTGTATCAAAAGCCTTGGGAATCCCCTTAATTGCACGCTGGATCTCTCGTTTTAATTCATCGTTGTTGTGTCCGAGAATTGCCAGGGTATAAATTGCCTGAGAACGTTTTTGAAACCTGGCAAAGGTTTGGCTAGCAGCAGTAGATAGAGAAACACAATTTTCGATAGTTTGTTCTAAATTATGCAGCTGCTCGAGTAACTCCGATTGACCATCAGCAGCAATGGGAAACAGATAAAACGGTGCTTGATGCAAATAGTGGCTGTTGCGATCGCATTGACTCTGTTCCTCTGACAAAATTATATGGGTATAAGTCCCCTCCAGTCCCATACCGTTAATTGCTGCTACTCGTTTGGTGGTGTCTGGTGCTAAAAACCAAGGTCTTGATGCAGTGGCCACATAAAATGGACTACCTTGCCAAACCTCGGGCATTTTAGGACCAGTCCATTGAGGTGTTGCTGGAATATATCGGTGATAGAGACAGAGTGCAGTTTTAATTAAGCTAGCAATTCCTGAAGCAATATAGGTATGACCAATATTTGCCTTGACACTACCTATGGCACAGCTTAAATCAGGGTTGGCAGTTTGATAGGCTTGGGTTAATCCGCGAATTTCTGCCTCATCCTCCTGAGCTACTCCACTACCAAACACTTCTACATAGCCAATATCCCCAGGTGTGATGTCTGCTTGAGTATGAGCCTGTTGACAGGCTTGCATGACAGCTTCAGCTAGAGGCGGTTGAGGGAAAGGATTGACCTGGTCTGATGTCCCACGGGCTTGTACCAAACTGATAGCATCAATCACTGCATAAATACGGTCTTGCTCTTGCTTGGCTGTCTCAAGACGCTTTAAAACCACAGCGCCAGCCCCTTCACCAACCATCCAGCCATTAGTCTTTTGGTCGTAACTCAGGGTATTGACTCCTGTGTTGACCTTTGCCAATTGGTTTCGCAACAACACATTTTCCACGCCCCCAGCTAGGTCAACAGCACCCACAACCACCGCATCTACCTCCCCAGCAGCAAGTAATAGTTGTGCCGTTTCTAGAGCTTTGAAGGTGGAATTTTCCCCAGCACCGAGGGTGAAGGAAGGCCCGTTGAAATCCCACAGAGCAGAAATACGACTGGCTGTGATCACACCAAGGTAACCGAGATGGTCACTGGTTTTTGCTTGGTTGTGGATGCTATCTTTAACAATGCTTTCTAGGGTATCGATAGCTTCGGAGACTAAGGATTGATTCGTGTCAACAAAACTTTCTTTGAGTTGCCAAGACAGATGCCATCGCTGCTGAAGCTGGTGAATAGCAAGTTCGGTTTCTGCAGCGATAATCACTGCCACATTTTCCCCCTCACTTAGTCCTGCATCTTTCACGGCACGCTCAGCTACCTTAAGCATTAGCAGTTGTTGAGGGTTGAGTGTCTCTGCTTCATTGGGCGGTATCTTAAACCGTAATGTGTCGATGTCAAAATCTTCGATGTAAGCGCCTAAGGGTGCTTTACCGTCTGTAAAGCCATAGTCCTTGAGCAATTGCTGTTCCTCGTCGATTCCCTTCCAGCGTTGGTTAGGAAGGGGGATAAAATGCTGGGTTCCATCATAAATACTGCGCTCAAACCGATCCAAGCCATCACAGGAGCCAAAAAAGCTGTCCATCCCCACAATCGCCATCTTAGTAGCTGGCACGGGTGTAGAGGCTTCCGGTTCAAAATCAGGAATTTGTTCGACCTGAGTAGATTGCTCAAGAATCAAATGAGCATTATTTCCCCCAAAACCGAAGGCATTGATGGCTGCGCGTTTAAGCGGTCTATTGTTCGGCCAGGGAGTTGCAGCTCGAACCACTTGCTCCGCCCCAATCACATTATTAGGAGAGCTGAGGGGAGTCGTTATATTAATTGTCGGGGGTATGACACCCTTAGACATACTCAAAATGACTTTAATGATGCTAGCCATACCAGCAGCAGTTAGCAGGTGACCCAGATTAGATTTGACAGAACCCACCAGCATAGACCCTTGATGCTGACCAAAGAAGGTATCTACAGAGCTAAGTTCAGTGGTATCACCAAGGAAAGTACCAGTAGCATGGCATTCTAAATAATCGATGCTCTTTGGACTAATGTTTGCCTCAGCATAGGCTCGTTCATAAGCTAAAATTTGGCCTTTGGGGTTCGGACTCAGCAGGTGCTTTCCTCGACCATCATTGGATAATCCGTTACCACAGATTGTCGCATAAATTTTATCACCATCTCGAATCGCGTCACTGTAGCGCTTGAGCACCACCATACCAATCCCATCTCCTGGCGTTAGACCTTTGGAAGATTGATCTAAGGGTCGGCTGACATCATTTTCAGGGTAACCGTGAACACCAGAAAATAGCATCCGAACAAAAATTGGATCGGCATAACTAACGGCTCCCGCTAACATCAAATCAGCTTTCTGGGATAGTAGGTAATGACTTGCCAATTTCACAGCATACAGTGATGAGGAACAGGCAGAGTCTAGGGTATAGTTAATATCGGATAGAGAAAAAGCTCGGGCGACTAACGCTGACAGCACGCCACAGTTCATGCCATTATACAGAGATAATTGGGCAGATTTCGGTAATTTCGCCAACTGGAAGTTTGGATTCTGCAAAAGCTCCCTAAGTGCAGCTTCGATGGTGTGCTGATAAATCGATCCAAATAGTTGATGTGAGCGTTGAGTAAGGCTTGAGAGATTACCCAAAATTACACCACACTTTGAGAGCACCCTGTCATTGCTCAAATAATTACTGTGTTGCAGTGCTTGTTTGGCAACATACAGGCTCCCTTGCAAGAGAGGATCTAACCCTTCAAGAAGTTCTGATCGCAAGTTGTATCCAGTGACATCAAAGGTAAAATCTCGGATATATCCTCCCATTAAGGAGTAGGTTTTATCCGGTTGATTTTTTAATGGATGAAAAAATCTTGCCGGGTTAACTCCTATCTCCTCCTCAGTCGCTAAGGAAGTAGACTCTTTTTTGCTAATCAGATTCTGCCATAATTCTTCTGGAGTCTTGGCATCAGGAAAGAGGCAAGAAAATCCAATTATTGCTATTTTTTCCATATCAAATTTATAAAATACTATAGCTGTTGCGAATAAATAAGTTATAGTTAGGCTATTAAATTAATGACTATTGGTCAATTATTTACCCTTTGACCATATAGAATAAATAGTTCCTTGGCAGCCAGTCCAACGGTAGTAGATTTGTCCTTCACGATTATGGGCTATGATATCAACACTAACCTTATTAGCTTGTTTAGATTTTAGTTCGGTAGATACATAAAAAGTTTCTCCCGGTGGGATCATAGCAAATTGTTCAAATTTTTGCGATTGGGAAGGTAACAATTCCTCTTGATAAAACGAATCAATTAAAATTCCAGTAGGATGGGTCTGAATATCAGCGATGTAGGGATTGTAAGTTTGAATTGTAAACTGACCTTGTTGTCGGTTACTAATAGATGACCAAGCACAGGCTGCAGTAATTTTTGTAGCACTCAGATTCAAGACCTGTTTCACCCCCCAAAACGAAGAGCCATGAAATAAGGTGAATTGTCCAGTTTGATATAATGGTGATTTAATATGTTCAGGAATTTGATCATCTTCCTCAAGGTTAACGGTCTCATAAGTGGGAGCACTAGGAATTTCTTTTACAAGCTTAATCTGAACCCGATAATGCTCATGATAAGGAATTTTACTTTCTTCTTTTTTACGCCATATTTTTCCTTCAAATTCTATTGAACCGTCATTGGTCTTAGCAATTTCTTTTAAATCCAGAATATATTCGCTTGCCAGAGTCTCATTGAAAATAATCCCTTTCAAGATCTTGAAATTTGTGTAACTGAAGAATTTGTAACCGGGATAGAGTTGTTCACAGGCATTAATCATCCATGCTACGGCACAAGTAGCTGGCAAGACTGGATAACCGGCAATGACGTGATCTTGTAAAAAGGGATTAGCGTCCAGTGTCAACTTGCGGCGAATACGATAGGTTCGTAACTCAGGGTTTAACTCCCCTAACACCGGTTCCAGTGGAGTGCCAATCACCACTTGCGCCGTTTCCTGATTGGCAGTATCCAGTTCCTTAACTAGCATGTTTGTCCCCACTGGGATTGGAATAATTTCAATGTTGCGCTTAGCAAACGCCTTCTTTAGTTCCGAAGTCACCATACCACTGTCCCAAGGTCCCCAATTGATGGCAACCACATGGCAGGAGGGATGGTGTTGCTTGACCAGATGAGCTGATTTGTTGAGAATTTCATTTGCGATCGCATAGTCCGACTGACCGATATTTCCGTAAAAACCAGCTACAGAAGAAAATAGAACTAAATAATCCAGTTGACCTGGGCTGACGCAACTCAGCAGATTTTCCAAACCCTTTACTTTGGTAGCATAAACGGTGTCAAAATCTTGTTCCGATTTCTTTTCAATTAATTTATCCGCTAAAACCCCTGCTCCGTGGATAATACCGGTAATTGGACCCATGCGCTCCACCACAGTCGCCAGCTTTTGCTGTAAGGCTAGAGCATCGGTTACATCAACATCAATATAGTCTGCCTGACCGCCTGCCTGTTCAATTGCCAAGAGAGTTTTGTGAATTTCTCGACTCGAAGCAATTGTCTTAAATACCCCTTTTACTTCCATGGGGGTAGGCTTCTGTCCTTGGGCAAGGATATTTTCCATAATCCGTTTTTTTAATTCAGATTCATCAAAACAATCCTTTGCCCAATCTGGTTCATCTTTCATGATTGATGAACGACCCAGTAGGATAAATTTGCATGGTTGGTGCTGTGCCATCCGAATCACGCACTCAGCGGTAATGCCTTTTGCTCCGCCACTGACAAGAAACACTGATGATTGACTGATTTGAGCTGTTTGTATCATAAAGCTTTCCAATAATTAGATAATTTTTTGATAAATAGTTACTCTTATTTAACTTTGATTATCAGGGGTGTATAGCTAGCATTTGTGGCACTACGTTAGGGGTCAAGCTACATTTGGTAAGCAAGCATCCCTAAGATAATACAGGACATTATTTGCTAACTTTTCCATCGAATCATTACTTATAAATGGTTCAGAAAAACAAAAATTTAAAATAATTTTTTCGTCAAAGGTTGAGACAGCAACAGATAAATTTACCCCAAAAGAACCGTTGGCTGAAGCAAAGCTGATTTCTTCTAGTTCAAAGGCTCCGTAATGTTTAGGAATGTTGACTTTACCAATATTGGTTACAGATACGGTTGACGACCCTTGATTAGGGTGCTTTAAAAACATCTTTATCAAGGTTTTAGTTATAACAATAACTCTAAATATATTTGCTCCTTTCAAACGATATTCGAGCTGTTTTTTAACACTGCGAGCTAAATCCCAGAATGATAGATTGCTCTGTAAGGTGTGATATGAGGTAACACATGAAACTAGGCTCCCCATGACCTCATCACTGACCACTGGTTCCAAGCGTCTGCGCAAGTCAACATAGGATAGGCAACTTACACACAACCTTTTTTTCTTATTTGCTGTGATGCTTTTTGCGGCAGTCAACAGCATCGCTCCACACAGGGCACCATGTACTGTTGTCTTTTCCTTTTTGCAACGATTGATCAACTCTTGGGTTAACCCTTTGTCTAAGGATTTTTGCACCATACCACAACGGCGTAAATTAATGGGTACGCACTTCTCAAACCCGAGAGTTTTTGGTCGATGCCAAAGCTGATTAAAAATTCTTCGTAATAATAGGAATGATCTATGCCAAATCCCTTGGAATCCCCTCGTTGATATCGGAATTAACCTATCTATGGGTGGGAGTATGGGTAAGGGAAGCACTGAAGTTATTGGTTCCCCACAGTGAATTTTCTGGCAGTAGGTCAAAATTGCTGAGTGCAGTCGGACACAAGATAAGCCGTCTGATATAGCGTGGTGGATTGATGTAATCAGATAGTTCGCACTGTTTTCACTCTCAGCACGAACTAGCACTGCCCGCATCAAACCTTTATTACTCTCAATTTCCTGATTCAGCTCTTCAAGAACAACCTCTTGCCAGTGTTCGTTGTAGAGATTGTCAACCACCCGCAAAGGAATCTTGGACACCCCTCCAGTTTCAAACCAAAGATTATCTAACGAACCAACAATACGACAGTTAAGACAAGGGTAACGGTATTGAATCAGGTCAAGAGCCTGTCTAAGGATTTCTTCACTGAGAGATCCTTTGACGCGACTGATCGTTACTACATAACTGGATTTAGCAAGGCGATTTAAGATTTCCATTCCTTCCTCGACAGGAACTAGTTTTCTGTTTAGGGTTTCTCCTGGCGAGATTTGCGACATTGTTAACATCTTCAACGTTTTGGTTGATTGTTCCAGTTTGTTAAGGTGCACCCTAATTTTGGCGTTGCTTAATAATGGCATGATTTTAAGAGTTTTGTGGAATAGGCATCTTGCCTGTTCGGCGATCTTTTGTGGCGGGCAGGATGCCCACTCTACTCCTATTCATTCAAAGATTCAGCAACGCCCTAATTTTTGCCACTAGTCACACTCAGCACTCAGCACTCAATCACTATATTTAGATGGATGGTTCAGTGCTGAGGGTTACTCGCCCCTGTGAACTATATCCAACTTCAGTAATATAATGGTTGGGATCGTGAAGTTCAGCCATGATGTACTGAGCCGAGCCCTCAGCATTCAGGTCAGGACTCAGGTCAATCCCCCGGCAAAATACCGATTCCCATTCAAGGTTTAGGGTTTTAGTCAATCCAAATAGACCCGCACCAATTGCACCAAAGTTCACCTTTTGTGCTAATCCAAACGCTCCATCAAGACGAGCGACAGTCATGAAACAACTCCGTCCCTGACGCGCTGCTTGATTCAGTGATGGTTTGAGATATTTGGCAATGAAAAAGACCTGCTTAAGAAGAGCTTTTTCTAGGTCAAGAAAGCGAATCCCATGATTGGGCCCGGTCCCAATGGCAGGATTGAGATGAATGAATGCAGCAACCGGACCATAGTTAGCAGTAATTGCTGCCAATTGTTGTTTCAAATGCTCCTCACTCAAATCGTTCAACACAATACGACTAACTCCTTTCGGTAAAGGTGGTTGTTCTGCAATCAGGGATTGGGGAAAACTTAAGACCACCACTTTCCAGTCACGCTCTGTTAGGGATTGAGCCAGTTTGGATGTAGTTAGTGAACCATCATCGGTTAACAAAACAATATGCTTGTCAGGTAGACTGAAATCCAAACTATCTGGCTCAGGCAGAGCTTTAAGTTTTACCAAACAGCGTGGAATCTTATGATCTAGGTCAAGTTGCTCACTAGAAGGCTGCTGCTGGAACTTTTTTTTTTCAGTTGTCGCTGTCTGCTGTTGAAGATACTCAACAATTTGACCAAGAGTGCGCAGTTCTCCGAGTTGCTCTGGATTGGCTTGAGGCAAATTAGGGTACATCTCCTGTAGAGCGCCTAGGATTTCCACCCGTTTGATCGAGTCAATCCCTAAATCCGCTTCCATGTCCATATCCAGCTCTAACATTTCGGCTGGATAGCCGGTTTTTTCGCTAACCACATCTAGCAGAGTTTGACCGATGGCCTTAACATCTATAGCTGTTAATGATGTCGGAGTGTCTAGCGCTAGATTTTCTGAAACTAGTTTAAAATCATTGCTCACCACTGACTCAGATTGGATTGTTTCCATCTCAGCTGAGCTGTTGGTTGTTGGTTCAGGTTGGACAGGGATAACCTTGGAACCATTCGACTGTAAGTACTCCACGATTTGACCAAGGGTGCGCAGTTCTCCGAGCTGTTCTGGATTGGCTTGAGGCAAATCAGGATACATCTCCTGTAGAGCACCCAAGATTTCCACCCGTTTGATGGAGTCAATCCCTAAATCCGCTTCCATATCCATATCCAGCTCTAACATTTCCGCTGGATAGCCCGTTTTCTCGCTAACCACATCTAGCAGAGTTTGACCGATGGCCTTAACATCTGTAGCTGTTAATGGTGTTGGAGTTTCTAGCGCTAGATTTTCTGAAACTAGTTTAAAATCATTGCTGACCACTGACTCAGATTCGATTATTTCCATCTCAGCTGAGCTGTTGGTTGTTGGTTCAGGTTGGACAGGGATAACCTTGGAACCATTCGACTGTAAGTACTCCACGATTTGACCAAGGGTGAGCAGTTCCCCAAGTTGTTCTGGATTGGCTTGAGGCAAATCAGGATACATCTCCTGCAAAGCACCCAGGATTTCCACCCGTTTAATGGAGTCAATCCCTAAATCCGCTTCTATATCCATCTCCAGCTCTAACATTTCCGCTGGATAGCCCGTTTTCTCGCTAACCACATCTAGCAGAGTTTGACGAATGGCGTTAACATCTGTAGCTCCTGATGGTGAAGATGCTACTTTTGCTGTTGGCTCAAGCTTGACTTCAGCTACTAAACTTTCCTGAACGGGTTTTGAGACATTGCTCAAAGCTGGCTCTGGCTCTGGCTCCTTGACCAGGGTAGCACCAGGAACAGTTATAAATGCACTTGTATTACTAGAGCTATCAGAGAGATTTTGTTTAACTGTTTCCTCTTGGTTTACAACTTCCCCATTGTGGGAGGTTTGGCTATCCTGTTTCTCTACTAACTTATTTGTTTGTGTGGTCGCTGTAGTCAGTTTAGTGGTGGGTGGCAAATTATTGAGACTATCCTGAGCGCTAGTAACCGCTGTTGTGACCTTTGTAGAAGTAGGTTGTGTGGTTAACTCCTGATTCCCCACCAATTGATTCCCTAAACCAGCTTCTAGCACTGGTTGATCAACAACCTCACCAGTGATAACCTGTTGATACTGCTGTTTTACCAGTTGGAAAAAGTTTTTGGTATACTCTAGCTGATGGTTTAAATATTGCTCATGGACGTTGAGAGTCTGACCTTGGTGCTGGTGAAACTGCATCATACTGCGCTCTAAGCTCTGTAGGACAACTTGCTTCGTTTGCGCTTGTTGATCAGTTCCGTTGCTGTTGCCAAACAAGGAATGCTGCTGTTGCATCAGTTGGAAAAAGGTTTTGGCATATTCCAGCTGATTGTTGAGATATTGTCCATGAACCTGTAAAGTTTCACCTTGATGCTGACTAAACAACTTCAAGCTATACTCTAAGCTCTCTAAAAGACGTTGGGAATTTACAGATAGCGTTGGTGTTGAGGCCATGTTCGATTCAAGAGCGGGTTGAGTAAGAGCTAGTGCTGGTTTGGCATCAGACCTGCCATTGGTGCTACTCACAGAGGAAGTCACAAGATGCCCATTTGGCTTCTGGGTAGGTTGAGTGGGAATTGATGTTGGTTTGGTCTGAGAACTCTCCATGGGACGTAACCGAGATGTGGGCTGGATGAATGGTGAGAGTGCAATCCTGTTTCCTGGGTTCTGGGCCATCGCCCCCTTGCCATTGCTCTGGCTAGACCGATGTCCATTACTCAGGGATGGTGTCGATGGGGTGACAACCTTAGTTGAGGAACTCCCCTGATGATTGGCCTTTGCTGTGTGACCATTGCTCTGGCTAGACCGATGTCCATTACTCAGGGATGGTGTCGATGGGGTGACAACCTTAGTTGAGGAACTCCCCTGATGATTGGCCTTTGCTGTGTGACCATTGCTCTGGCTAGACCGATGTCCATTACTCAGGGATGGTGTCGATGGGGTGACAACCTTAGTTGAGGAACTCCCCTGATGATTGGCCTTTGCTGTGTGACCATTGCTCTGGCTAGACCGATGTCCATTACTCAGGGATGGTGTCGATGGGGTGACAACCTTAGTTGAAGAACTCTGCTGATGATTTGCCATCGCCCCCTTGCCATTGCTCTGGCTAGACCGATGTCCATTACTCAGGGATGGTGTCGATGGGGTGACAACCTTAGTTGAAGAACTCTGCTGATGATTTGCCATCGCCCCCTTGCCATTGCTCTGGCTAGACCGATGTC